>JAICYR010000001.1 GCA_025934135.1 Acidobacteriaceae bacterium
CAGGACGGCATCCGGCTTGTACCCGTGCCGCGCATACTCGCTGAGGAACAGCGGAAGGGTGTCATGTCCGCCTTCTACCTCAGGAGGCAAGCCAAAGATGGATTCAATCTGCCCATAGCCACGCGAATACCAGAAGAGGACCTTCTGTCCGTCTGTTCCTTCCCACCAGAAGGGCGATTTCACATTCCACAATTCATGCTGCAGCACCGGGCCGCGATCGCCGTTGCCGGCCGCGACAAGATAGCGCAACCCCGCACTGGCCAGCACGGAGGGATAGGCGCCGGTATAGCTGGGAACATCCGTTATGCTTGCATAATCAAAAGGAATACCCATGCTCCGCTCAAGAGACTTGGAGTAGTACAGCGAGCGATAGAGTGTTTCCAACGAGGAGTATCCCGTGAGCAAATTGGCATAGTTGGCGGGAATTCCAATCTTCCCGTCCTTTGCCATTGCGGCGAGCTCCTGTTGCAGGCCCGCCGGGCGCGTATTGAGAAATTGCGCCGCGTTCCACGACCCGTCGGTCGCAAAGCGAAAGCCTGGATGCTCGTGAATCATGTTGATCGCATCCTGCAGGGTGCGCGCCTGCACCTCCGCCACCTTCCCCTGAAAATCCGTGTAGCCAATGTCGAGGTGCGTGTGCGGCACAACATACAGCGTCCACTTGCGCGCAGGCTGCACTGCAAAGTCGAACACCTTTGAGTCCCCCTTAATCGAGAGCCTGGCCTGCGTGGGGCCGCTCCATTCCGGCACTTCAAACGTTATCCTCTGCTCACCAAAGCCGTCTTGCGCGGCGATAGGAGCATCCAGCACATGCCCATTCATTCGCAGTTCTAAAGTTGATGCCGGAGCGGGTTGACGAAGGCGCACAAAGGCATCTACTTCTTCCACTAACTTTCCATCGCGCTCCAAATAATAGATAGTTGGTTGCACGTCGGCCTGGATGGCTTGCGCAGCATTTTTCTCGCGTTGGGTCAGCGAGAGATAGTCATAGCGGATCGCTGGAGTGCTTTGTTGGCCATCTGAGTTACCATGCGAGTTCACGCATGTCAGCACAATCTGGTTGACTCCGGTATGCAGGAACGCGGCTGGTATTTCGATCTCCATGCTCGACCGCGAAACCGGATTAGGCTCCACAGGGGAGTCTGTCAGCCGCGCGCGGAGATAAAAGTTACCGCTGTGCCCATTCACGTCCACACGCAGCGCCGGAATCACAGGCGTGGCGGCAAGCGTGTCTATTTGCAAAGCGTAAGTGCCTGAAGCGGAGCCATGCAGATGAAATTCGATGGTGTAGGGCACGCCTTCTTCTTGTTCCGCTGCCCAGCCCGTCTCCCAGCCGCCTTTTTCCGCATTGAAGACAAACGCGGAGCGATGGCCCGCTGAAAACTCGCGCGCGGACCTGTCATTCTTCCCAATCTCCCACAGTGTGGTCCCCTGGGCGGCGGCGGACGTGATGGACAAAGAGCACAAGACCGCCAACAGAATTGCGGTCCAACTCACCTGTCGACTACTTCCGGTCAATGCTCTCAAGGCTCTCCTCCTGACCAGCTTGCGAGACGTTCTCACGGCTTGTCGTATCGCGTGGTTCTGTTATATGGGATTGATTCCAGAAAGGGCTTCTCCTCGGAATCCCTGTGTTCAATCTATCGCCCAGCATATCCTATACTTGTTTGGAATCGATTCCTTTGGCTGGCGAGCCAACTTGTTGCACAGATATCGGATCGCAAAGGACAATGAGCGATGACAACTTCTCGCCGGAGCGTACTGACCAGTCTCGCTGCCACAGGATTTGCTTCCGCTGCTCTGGCAAGTTCCCGCTTAGGGTACTCCCTGTCCGGCTCTTCGGAACAAGCCCCCGCCCCCTGCCCTGATCCAATCTACGAAAAGCCTTCACCGCTATCCGAAGCCGAATTCAACAGCAGGAACATCGATGGAGTCTGTGCGGCGGAGATCAACGACTTTTCGCCATGCGGTTACACTGGCCCCCTTGTTCCGTCTCCACCCCACGCCGACCTGAACCCGCGCAAGGCGGTGATCGTTCGCTGGAGAGGACAGAAGCATCGCTTTGTATTCAGTCACGAGGCCAGCTACGCACCCTGGATAGAACTGCCGGGCAAAGTCGGCTTGTGCAATCAGTTCTTTGAATCAAACCAGGCCGCCGAACTATTCAACCAGTTTGGCCGCCGCGAACGGAATAGTTCCGTCGACGTCATCGAGTCCGGTCCAAAGCGGGTATGGGTACGCTGGAACTATACCTGCGTACATGAAGACGAAGACGAACACCCCGCCCTGCGCGGGACCGAGGACTACGTCGCCTACCCGAACGGGTTGGTCTGGCGGCGCCTCAGCTACGAAAGCCTTCGTCCCAATGATCCGGACGGCTATAGTTGGCAGCCAGTCGACTTCTTCTGCCTCGCACCGGCCTCTGCTACGTGGGCCGACCTCTTTCCGCGCGACCCGCAATATGGCGACTACCTGGTTGGCTCTGTCATTGACGCTTACTCATCGCGTCGGTACGACAAGTTTTGGGACGACCAGGGCCGGCCCCGCCGCATAGGAGATGCCGCCTTACTGCTCGAAATTTCGCGCTCCCGGGGACTCGCCATGATTGCGCCCTTCAAGGCCGGATGCGCGTTCACGGTCCTCGGCGCATCCAGTGGTTTTCCCAGCACAAAAAGCCAGGTGGTCGATCATTCCTTTAAGGACACGGGCGGGTGGGGATGGGGCGCGATCCGATGGGACCATTGGCCGGTGGGCTGGGTCAACAGCGAAGCGCACACAGCCAGCGCCGCCTCAAATGTGCCCTACAGTTTTGGCCAGTTCTCGCACTACATCATTGACCGGCCCATCATCAATGCCAAGGTCGATTTTCCGATCGCTGTGAAGAACATGGCGTTGAACCGCTGGACGGAGCGGCGTGTCTTTTACACGCTGACAGGGACCACGGGCAACGTCGAATCGATCCGCAGGCTGGCGCGCCAGTGGCTTGATAAGGGGAAAAACTGCGCAAACCCGGAAAGCGTAAAAGATCTCCTCTGATTTCGCTAAATCCGGGTGGTGTTCCCCGCAAGGTGTCATTCCTGGAGTGATGCTCGATTTGGAATGGATGCCAATCAACCGGGCCGCGCATTGGACCACGAACTCCGTATTGGAACCGGTTCCTTTTTCGTCTATGCAACAGTCTTACGGCCGGATGCTCGCGCTATCATACGTGATTTCAGTAAGATATGAAGATAAAAAATTATTATTGACAATGCCAGACGTCTGGGTGCATGGTTTATCTCGCAGCTCAATGGAACCGATATCAATTCTTAGGATTCAAGTTTTACTTATCAAACGAGGGAAGAGCATGCCAAAAAGCTTCATCAAAATAATGCGCACAGTCGTTCTCGCAGGTCTGGTTGTCATGTGCGGAACGATCTTTTCCGGAGCCCAGGAGACGCGGGCGACTGTAAGCGGCAGTATTCAAGACCCCAACGGGGCGGTTATCCCGGGCGCAAAGGTCGCTGCGCGTAACATCCGCACAGGCGTGGTAACAACCGCGACGGCCGCCGCCGACGGCAATTACACCATCCCCTTTCTGATTCCGGGCGATTACATCATCAGCGCCGATGCGCAAGGCTTCAAGACCGCGCAGCATACGAATGTCATCCTCCATGTCGGCGACAAGCTGGAAGTGGACTTGTCCCTTCCAGTCGGTTCCGTGACCGAGGTGGTCACCGTCAAGGACACGCCGCCGCTTCTGGAAACCGGCTCGGCCACCAGGGGAGAACTCATTGGAAGCGAAAGCGTGGAGAAGCTGCCTCTGGTTGGCAGGAACCCTTTTATGCTGGCGCAGTTGGTGCCCGGCGTTCAGTTCCAGGGCAATCCGGCGTTTCAGCGCCCCTTTGATAATGGCGACAATGCCAATTTTTCCATCAGCGGTGGTCTGCGCCAGTCGAATTCGTTCCTGATCGACGGCGCTCCTGACGACGCGGTGTCGGACACAGCGGGTGATCGCTCGCACGCAAATCTCAACGTTGCCTATATCCCGTCGGTCGATGCGACCCAGGAATTTAAAATCGTCCAGAACTTTTACGATGCCCAGTACGGGCGCACCGGCGGAGGCATCTTCAATGTCTCTACCAAGGCCGGCACCAACGCATTTCATGGCGACGCCTACTACTACCTGCGTCGTTATCAGCTCGACGCGAACAGCGTTTCAAACAAAATTGCGCATTTGCCTCGCTACTCGCTCAATCCGGTGACAAAGGACAATCTCGGCGGACATACCCTTGACGACTGGGGCGGCACTCTGGGCGGACCGGTCCGGATTCCGCATCTCTACAACGGCAAGGACCGCACGTTCTTCTTTCTCTCCTACGAGCACTATCACGAGGTCCAGCCGACCCCGACTCTGACCTCCGTTCCAACGCTGGCTGAGCGGCAGGGCGATTTCTCCGCCGCCGGCGAGCCCATCATTTACGATCCGTGGACCACACGTCTGGATTCAAACGGCAACTGCTGCATCCGCGACGCGTTCCCCGGCAACATCATTCCGCAGGACCGCTTGAGTGTCAGTCCTGGGCTTCAGCTTGCCAACGCCTACCCGGCGCCGAACGTCGGAACCGGCTTGCTGGTCAATAACTACAGCACCGGTGCGAATACCAGTGAGGACCACTTCCAGAACTTCCTGGCTCGCGTGGATCACAATTTCAGCGACAAGGAGCGCATGTACTTCCGCTATGCGCATGGGCGCCGGAACCAGATCGACCATGGCTCATACAATTTCACCGGCCCGCTGTACGATTCCCAGGACCCGCTGGGCCGCAGCAATGACAGCGCCGTTGTTGACAGCATCACGGTCTTTTCACCGCGGGTGCTTTTGGACCTTCGTGCTTCGCTGGCGCGTTATACGGAAGTCGTGGCACGCTCCGCTGTCTACGGCTATGACGACACCAAGCTGGGCTTCAGTCAGAACTTCAACAGTGAGCGATTCGTGCCCGTGCCTCCGCGCATCAGCATGGGCAACCAGAGCAACGTTCCCGACGCCGGCACCCGCAATCCGCGCTATGGCGTCAGCACCGTTATCGGGTTCCAGCCCAGCGTGCAAATGCTCTATGGCAAGCATTCCATCCACATCGGGGCCGACCTCCGGAACATCGGGTTTGGCACGGGAGGCGGATCGTTCGTTTACGGCGGTGGCGCATTTGCCTTTAATGCCAACTTTACCCAGGCCAATCCCACCGGAAGCTATAACGGCACATCCGGATCGCCGGTGGCCAGTCTGTTGCTGGGCGCTCCGGCGGCTTCCAACAGCAACATCAACAGCATCATCTCCTACACGCCACGCCTGCTCTACCGGTGGTGGTATCAGGGCTACTACATTCAGGACGACATCAAGGTCAGCAATAAGCTGACAGTCAATGCCGGAATTCGCTACGACATCGAAGGATCACCGGCCGAGTCACAGGACCGTATGAACCGCGGCTTTGACACGACTGATCCGTCCCCCTTGGCGGGCATTGCTCAAACAGCGCCTGCCTCCGTCTGCCCCGCGTGCCAGCAGTTGGTGGGCGGACTCTACTTTGCCGGAGTCGGCGGCCAGCCGGCGGCCGCCTTCAATACGCAGTACGGCCATATCCAACCGCGCATCGGCGTCGTGTACCAGTTGTTCCCGAACACGGTCCTTCGCGGCGGATTCGGCATGTTCTACCTGCCTGAAGCAGCCTTCGGCGCCGCGCAGGGCTTCGCGCAGGATACTGCTTACGTCCCGAACAACATTGCGGGAGGCACCACGCCGGACCTCTATAAGCCGCGCGGCGCCGATCCGGCTGCTCCGCCGCTCACAGATCCGTTCCCAACGGTGCTGCAGCCGGCGGGAAGTTCAAAAGGCTTGGCAACATTCCTCGGCCAGAGCATCATCTTCAACAATCCAAATCGCAAAATTCCACGCGCGAATCAGTGGTCCGCTGGCGTAGAACAACTGCTCCCGTTTGGAATCAAGGCTGACTTATCTTACGTGGGCATGCACACGCAAGACATCAACACCAACGATAACGACGCGGGCGGCGCTCGCAACCTCAACGTGTTGAGCGCGTCTCAAATCAGTTCCATTCAGCAGACGGTGGCCGCCTCGCCCACAGGCGCCAATTCAACCTTCCAAACCGCTTCGCAGTATCTGGGCACGGCGGCTGCAAACCCCTTTGCCGGAAACCTTCCGAATACAAACCTGAACGGGGCCACGGTTTCGCGCCAGCAGTTGCTGCTTCCTTATCCGCAGTTTCTGTCGGTGAACTATGGCCAGGAATCTGTCGGGCAGCTCTGGTACAACGCCGCGCAGCTCATGATTGAGAAGCGTTATGCAAACGGATTTTCCATCATGGGCTCTTATACGTGGTCAAAAACCGAAGAGGCGCTGGCTTTCCTGAATCCTCAGGATCCGGCTCCGCACAAGAACATCGGCGCAACCGACCGTCCGCAGCATCTCGTGATCTCCGCCCTCTATGAATTGCCGCTCGGGCATGGTCATCGGCTTCTCGCGAACGTCAACCGTCCCACGGAACTGCTCGTTGGAGGATGGCAGCTCAATTACATTGAGACCATCCAGTCGGGCCTGCCGATCGGACTTCCCGGCAACGTCAACCTTATCGGAGACCCGCAGGTTTCCAACAAAAATCACCAGACATGGTTCAACCCCTGCGTGCAACTTGCCCCGTCGTTCAACAGCTCCACCGGAAGCTACACGCCGGGAGGGGTTAGCCTTCAGGGACAACCAAGCAGTTGCTCGCCCGTGTGGCAGGTCATCAACAGCTCGCATCTCGATTACCGGCAAAGCGGGTTCTACAGCAGCGCTATCCGCAACCCCAACGCACCCAATACGGACCTTTCCCTTATCAAGGCGCTCAGATTTTCCGAGCGCTACAGCGGTCAGTTCCGGCTTGAGGCATTCAACCTCACTAATACCTGGGTCCCCGGCGGTCCAAACACGAACGCAACGAGCGCCGCGTTTGGAACCATCTCACATTCGCAATCAAACATCAGCCGCCAGGTCCAGATGGCCTTCAAATTCATCTTTTAACTTCAGCGGCACGAAAGCCGGGCAGCTCGACTGCCCGGCTTTTTTCTTTGCACGCAGAGTGAGACATCAGCCGAATTACTGATGAAGTTCGGGTGAGGAGGGCCGCGTAGCGAAGTCGTGATTTGCTCGATGAAGTGAATCGAAGCGCTCAGGAGCTTTCGAACCTGAATACTTCCCCGGATTTGAAGAATGTCCTGGATGTCGACCGTGTTCAATGAGCCGACTGGCAGCACAGTTACAGAATGTTCAACGACACCTCCCGGGTCTCAATATTCCAGCGGCCTACGAGCAGCAAATTCGCGAGATTGGCATGACCTTGGTCAAACGAAGTCCTCATTATGAAAAAGCTCTTCGGCCTGACGCTTGGCATCATGACCGCATTAGGAGACTTCGTTGATCTTGGTCAGATTGTTTTCACCACTCAAGCTGGTGCGCTGTTCGGCTATCACTTGTTGTGGTCGATAGCCCTCGGGACGATCGCGATCATCATTTACATGGAGATGTGCGGCTGTGTTGCTGTTGTGGCGCAGGAACCAGTATTCGCTGTCGTGCAGCACAGGATGGACAAGCGGCTCGGATTGGCAATGCTCATCACTTCCAATCTGTTGAACCTACTCACCTGTGCTGCTGAACTGGGTGGCCTAGCAATCGTGATCCATCTGCTCACTGGGTGGTCAACTTCTCGATCATCATTGGCATGGCCGTGATGCCGTTCATGTACTATCCGATTTTGCGGGTCGCGGCAGACAAGAGCGAATCTCAATCGGAGCCGGCCGCCGTCGTCTGATTTAGCTCGTCCTGTCCCACAGATCCCTGCTCGCCCTGCTGGCTTCCGCACTGGGCGCATTCTTTGTGTGGTGGACAGCGCCCTTTGTGCTTAGCCGCGCCAATCCGCCTGACAACCCTGTGCGCCTCGCCCTTGGCGCCGACTGGCATGTCCTTTGCTTCGGATTCGGGCTTATTTTCCTCGTTGTTCTATTGCTCGGACTGCTTCCCGCTCTCCGTGCCCCTGCCGTCCGGCCCGTCGCAGTCCTCAAAGGTGGTGAAGACCGGCACTCGTCGCGCCGTCTTGTGCGCGGAGGCATCGCCCTGCAGGTTGCCTTTTGTTTTCTCGTCCTCTTTCTTTCGTCTCTATTCGTCGCATCGTTCCTTCGACTGCAGAACCGTCCTCTCGGCTTTTCCTTCGCGATCCACTGCCGGTCATCCCACTGGCCGATGAAACCGCCCCAGTTCTCGATCTTCAGAGAATCGGCGTGGCCGCCAATCTGGAAAGCAACATTCCGGTCAGGCCCGGAGGAAGCGGCCAGAATATAGACGCGGTTGTAGTCTCCATGAGGCAAGTCAATGGTCCGCCGTTGGCCACCAGCGCGTCCGGCTCGCCGGTTTTTGCCTGTCCCAGTTGAAAGTCAACGCCGTGGAACGCGATCTTGGCGGGAAGCATCTCTGCCGGAAGAGCATTGCCCTTCCGTCAAATCCGCCGGAGACTTCGCTGTTGGTAGTGCTGGCCCGGGGTCATAGTGGAACGCGACCGGCTCGGACTTGACAGGCGCAACCCGCACCGTCAGAGCCTTGAGCCGCAAAGCGAACGTGCGTGGCTGGTCGGCCCATCAACGGGCCTCGTCGTCGGCAGGTGTTGGGAGCCGAACGTTGGGACGAAACTTGAAGGAGGCCGGGTTGTAGGTGTCCTTATCTTCAGCGGGCGGATTAAAGGGTGGATGCGGCGGATTCCAACTCACCACCAGCAGCCAGGGTTTCTCCGCGTCTTTCTGCTGGCCTAGAAATTCGATGGCCTGATCGGTCATGCGCGTGGGCTGGTAGCCGTGCATCACGATGCGCTTGCCGGTCTCGGGATCGAACGTGATTCCGTCATAGTGGCGGTTCGTATTGGCCCACACCCGCCAATGCTCAAAGCCGAAGCGGTACGGCCCTTTGGGAACAAACTCTCTTTCGCCGTGGTACAGGTGCCACTTGCCGACATAGCCCGTGTGGTAGCCCGCTTGCTGAAAGGCATCTCCCAGACCGGGAGCGTTGGGCTGGAGAGTTTGCGCGTTGTGTACCAGTCCGGACTGCTGCGGGTACAGGCCGCTGATGAGGATTCCACGATGCGGCGCGCAGAGCGGGTAATTTGAAATGCACGCATCCATCGAGAGGTTCTCGCGACGGAAGCGGTCGAACGTGGGCGCAACCGCGCGGCTGAACGCTTCCCCGGGCAACGAGGCCGCGCGATGCTGATCGCTGAACACATAGAGCACGTTGGGCCGTTTGCCCCCCGGCTTGGCGGAGGCGGCAGCGGAAAAGGGCAAGGCCACAGTGGCGGAAGCGGCTGCGGCAGTTTTGAGGAAATCACGACGATTCATTTTCCCGGATACTCCCATGTCTCCGAATTGCAAACGGTTGCATCAAGGCGCCCATTGCGACCTGGCAGGTTTTTCGCGACGCGCCTTCTATGCAGGGTGGAACCGGAGAACATGCTACCCGCTCATCCGGACATTTGCAAACGATTACATCATCCGCGGCTTTAGCGCGGACTAAAAGCATTTCCCTGGAGCGGGGACAACAATCCAGACAATTCAGCATCTAAGTTCCCGGATGCTGGAACCACAGCTCCTTCTGTTCGACATATTCCTTTGTTCGATGGCTTGAGCCGATTGGCGGCGCGCTGGTCTTACCGGCTGCGCCCGTCAGGCCTTGCCCAGAACGGCCAGATTGCACATATCTTGTCCGGCAGCTCGGCTCGAACGCCGGCATCGCATCGTCTTGGTCTGTTTCCAGAGGAGGATTCCAGTGAAAAACCTGCGCTTTGCGTGCGCGTCCTTTGTGATTGGCCTGTTGGCCGCCGCATTGACCGGCTGCGGCAGCTCCGTCATGAGCACCGGCCATACACAGTCCGGTTCGCCTCCGGCTGTGTCCGGCGTCGGGCTTCAGGGAAATGGCTCGGCCGCCAATCGCTGGCTCTATGTGCAATTTAACGAGCAGATGGATCCGGCCACCATCAACAGCAAAACCATCACCGTGACTGACTCCAGCGGGGCCGCCGTACCCGGCAACGTGGACTACTTCGCGAATTACGACACTGCCGGGTTCCAGCCGAATCCCGCGCTTCAGGAGAACTCCACCTACACCATGACCGTCGCAACCGGGGTGGCAAGCGCGCAGGGCGTTCCACTGGCGAAAGCCTATACGGACACCTTCACCACGCGCTCCACTACAGATGAGTCGCCGATTTACGTGAAGAGCGTGTCGCCTTCGCCGAACGCGACCTGCGTGAGCGCCGCAGCGCCCATCACCATCACATTGAGCGAGGGCGCGGACATCTCCACGCTCACTTCGGCCAACATCACCATTACCGGGCCGGACAACACGACCATTCCAGCGAAGATCGGGTATAACGTCGGCACCGCCACCGTGACGCTCACGCCCAACGCGGCGCTGCCAACTGGGACCATCATGGTGAAGGTCAGCAACGTGGCCGATGCCGCCGGAGTCAAGATGACCCAGCCCTACGCCTGGAGCTTTTCCACCGAATGCAACGGAGGAAGCGGCGGCACAACCACGCAGTACACGGCGCCGCTGTTCAATCAGAAGTCCCCCTTTGGCATCAACGGTCAGGTCACGATCGACAACAGCGGGAACACGACTTTCCAGTTGAGCAGCGCGGGCAGCAGCACAACTTACGCTGCGCGATTCTGCCCGGCGATAGGAAGTGCGCAATACGCCAATACCAGCTGCTTCGACGTAACGACAATTTCCACCGATTCCAGCGGCAATGGGAGCGCGACGGTGAAGTTCCCCAAGACCGGTGACTGGGCCGGGGACTTTATGCTGAATGATTCGGCCGGCAATACCGACTATGAAACGGGGTTGCATCCGGGCGTGAACAATGAAACCTATATGTCCACACTGGTTCCCGAAAGCAAGACCAACAATGGGCTATTACCAAGCTCCGTGCCGCAGGACCCTTTAACCAGCGGCAGCCTCAGCTACTCGAACGGCTCATTGACGATCATGGTGACGGGCGGGCTGTCCAACACTAAATATCTGGTGGGCTGGTCGGAAACCATCTATGTCTACACTTCGTCAGAAGAAGGGCTGCCCTCATTCGCCACCGACCCAACGGGCAATGGAGGCGAGACTACAACCCTGAGCGGCTTCTCGGGCGACATGTTCGCGGTCGGACCCGCGGGATATGCCGGATACTTTGGCGGCTTCTCGGTGCCCCAATAGGCAGAAACAGCCTGGGCCACGTGCCGGCAGGTGGGTGGCCCAGGGAACCCTCTTTGTAGATCAGTGGGCGCCGGCGCCCGCGTTACCTGGGCCGCCAGTGGGCTGGAGCGCGGGCAGGCGGTCCTCGACGGGAGGCAGCGGCGGAAACGGCTCGTGCGGCTCGGCCTGATACCAATACGCGACGGAGTAGAAATTGTCCGACCGATGATTAGCGTGACCGTGCTCCATCGTCGCCTTGAACGATTTCTGGAACGGAATGGGTTGAGCCAGGTGGAAGCGATACACGCTGGAGCGGCTGCCCGCCAGCTCCGGCCCGACGACGGGCGCGCCGTAAAGCTGATACGAAAATGGCTTGCCGCCGAAGTCCCATGCGCCGAGGAAATAGTCCTCTGAGCCGGTGCCGACGATCTGCGGCGTCTTCGAGCCATCGATGAAGAACATGTCATCGCCCTCGCCCCACCACATGTCCTGGTTCTGCAGCACGGACATGG
This sequence comes from Acidobacteriaceae bacterium, assembly GCA_025934135.1. Lineage (GTDB taxonomy): Bacteria > Acidobacteriota > Terriglobia > Terriglobales > Acidobacteriaceae > Silvibacterium. The sequence continues at coordinate 11,773 of JAICYR010000001.1, forward strand.
TCACGCCGACGTATTGGCCGTGTCCCTTGGCCTCCATCCAAACGTAATTGTCTTTGCCGTCGAGGTTTGTTTTGTCGTTCACCAGCGGCGTCTGGTTGGTCGCCCAGTCATTCGTCCAGCCATGGTTCGGCTGCGCCTGATGGTACTCAGCGTGGAAGTACAGCGTTCCCGGAGGCAGCGGATGCGAGTACGTGCGGTAGTCAATGTTGTAGTAGAGCGCACCGATGGGCTCCTTGCCCTCGTTCGTCACGGTAATGCGCGCGTGGTGCGCAAAGGGCATGGGGAAATAGCAATTCAGCGAATTGTTGTTCCCGACCGAAAGCATCTCCGACTGCCACGAGTGGTATTGGCCGAGGCCCAATCCGAAGAAGTCTCCGATGGGAGTTTCGACGCTGGGGTTCGTCTCGCCGTCCCAATACATGCGCAGCACAATGCGCTTCAGGTGGTAGGGCTCTCCGTCGGCAATGGTGAACCAGACGTGCGCGATGGTGCCCGGGCCATCCACATCCAGCACCGTGATGGTCGCGCCCGGGGCAACCTTGCGCATGTCCGCGTTCGCGCCCGTGGGATCGGTGCTCGACGCGCGATGCGGAGTGTACTGCTGCTGCTGGGTCAGGTCAGGCTGCCAACCCGGGCTTTGGCCAAAGGCCATGGCGGATGCGGCCAGCAACAGCGGCCAGACTGCGAACCGTTTCATGCGTGTGTCCTCTTTCGGGGTTATTTAATTCCAAATTCGTGCTGGAGTTTTTCGAGGGATATGCCCGTCGTCTCGGGGTAATAGAAGGCGATGATGAACAGGTCCAGAACCATCATCACCCCGAAAAACATAAACGGGTAGGCGCCCGAGGAGGTGGCCATAATGGGAAACACCAGCGAGATGACGGCATTGGTGATCCAGTGCGACGAACTGCCCACACTCTGGCCTTTCGAGCGCACGCGATTCGGGAAGACCTCGCTCACATAGACCCAGATGACCGCTCCCTGCGAAATGGCGAAGCACGCGATGTAGCCCAGGAGCAGCCACACCAGCCAGTTCATGTGCTGGCGCGTGTAGAAGATGGCTGAGATCGCCGCCAGACACAACACCAGTCCGCTGGTCCCGATCAGCAGGAGCCGTCGCCGCCCGATGTGGTCGATCACCGCCATGGCGGCCAGCGTGGCGACCAGGTTCATGGCTCCAACGGCCACGGCCTGCAAGTTGCCCGACATTTTGCTGGCCCCGGCCAGCGCGAAAATATCGTTGAGGTAATAGAGGATGGCGTTAATGCCCGACAATTGGCAGAACATGCCCACCGTGATGGCCAGAAAAATTGGCTTGGCATACTTGCGCGAAAACAGCCGCTCCTTCGACGCTGCCTTTTCCAGGTGCACCGATTCCACAATCTCGTCCATCTCGGTCTTCACGTCGGCCACGCCAGTGCGCCGCAGCACCTCGGATGCCTCGTCGAGCTGGCGCTGCATGACCAGCCAGCGCGGGCTGCGCGGAATCCCGAACAGTGCGACAAAAAACAGCAGCGCCGGAATTCCAGACACGCCAAGCTGCCAACGCCATTCGGTCGCGCCCATGTGCATGGAGGCGATGAAGTAGTTCGACAGATACGCCAGCAAAATTCCGATGACGATGTTGAGTTGGAAGCAGCCCACCAGCCGACCGCGCCATTTGGGCGGCGCAATCTCCGCAATGTACATGGGGCCCAGCACGGATGAGCCGCCGATGCCGAGACCGCCGATAAAGCGAAAGATGATCAACGCGGGCCAGTTCCAGGCAAAGGCGCAGCCCAGCGCGGAGATGACGTAGAAGATTGCCATCACTCGCAGCGAGTCGCGCCGCCCATAACGCTGGCCGGGAATGCCCGCGCTCAACGCAGCGATCACCGTTCCCACCAACGCACTCGATACCGTAACGCCAAGCATGAAGGGCGACAGATGATAGACCGAGGTCAGCGTCTGCGTCGTGCCGGAGATGACCGCCGTGTCAAACCCGAACAGCAGCCCGCCCAGCGCGCCGACAATTGTTCCCTTTACTACATAGGAATTGATGCTCATGCAATCTCCACCCCGCCGCACAAGTGTACCTGCACGCCTAGTGCATGGAACATAGCCGCCTTGACCGCCAGCGCGCGCGCTGCGTTCGGGGCATAGGCGATGTTTACATGATTAGCCCGGTGCCGCGCCATGAATGAATCGCGCGTAATGCCGTCGAACACCGCGCTTACCATCGGCCACTGAATCGTCGTCTGGCTCCAGCGGCGCTGCGTTTCGGTCTCGGGCAGCTTCACGACCGAACCGAGACCCATGTCCACGTGCAGGCGGTTATCCTCAACGAAGACGCGGCTCCAGACAATCTTGCCGGGACGGCCCACGCCTTTCAGCGTTCCTCCGCCCAGCGGAAAATACATGGGAGGCTGACGGTCGCTGCTTGCGCCGCGGTATCCGTCGACAAAATGACTCGCCGGAGCGGCGCCGGAAATTTGCAGCACCCAGACGAAGTCATCGATGCCGTCTCCGCTGTAGTGCTCGCCCCAGCGAACATCATGCAGCGTCGTCGCAGGGTCGAGGCCCAAAGCGGTCCAGCAGCGGTTGGTCACCAAAATATCGAGGCCTGCGCCCTCGTCCACTTCATTGAAGTGCGGCAGCGGCCCGCCCGCGTACAACTCCTTGCCCGCCTCGTTGTAAACCGGAGGACGGTCCGCGTTGTTCAGCAGCCCCTCGACCAGGTCCGACGCCGGGACCATGTCCTTCAGTCCCTGCTGATACTGAATCCCAATCGCGTCGCAGCCGAACTCGTGCGCGATGCGGGTCGCCGCGATGTACATCTTGCATTGCTCATGAATCTGCGCATCGGTAAGCTCGGTCTTTTCGTCCTTGCCGGTGTTGAAGTGCAGCCCTTTGTCGTCGAGCCACTGCCGCACCGCATTCGCGTCTTCCTTGCGGACCGTGCGCATGCGCGCGACGAGTGCGGACTGGCTCAGCCGCTCCTTGTAAACGCCCAGCGGATTCAGCAGCTCATCATCGATGATGGCGTTGTACATCCCCATGCAGCCCTCATCGAAGACGCCCAGAATCGCCCTCCTCTGCCGCAACTCCGCCGCCAGCTTTTCGCCTGTGCTGCGCGCGTCCGCAGGCAGCGAGCCGGGGTCAAGCTCCCGCACGTGCGACAGATCATGTGTCACGGTCCCGCGCCCGATCCACTCGCGCAGCCGCGTCAGAAAATATTCATCTTCGAACCGCTCGCTCCACAGCGTGCTGAATTTCACGCTTGCTTTCACCAACGATCCGTTCAGGTTCAGCAGCCCGACCAGCCCCGGCCACTGCCCCGACCAGTTGGCGACTGTAAGGATCGGCCCGCGATGGCTCCGCATTCCCGGAAGCACATGATGCGTGTACTGCCACGCCGCCGTGGCGAAAACAAGGTTCGCATCGGGATCGATCTCCGCAAACACGTCCATGCCCATTCGCTGGCTGGAGATGAATCCGTGCCCCTTTGCCACGTCCGCCGGAAACGCCCGCCGCAACGTGACACCTTCCGCCGCGAAGCACGCGGTCAGCCGCCGCTCTAGAACCTGCTGCGCCGGCCAGCAAACCTCATTCGCGGACTGCCGCAAGTCTCCGCTGGTCACAAGTACAGCTTCCTTCATAATTTCCCCGCTTCCCTCTCGTTTATCAACTTATTGCACTGTACTCGTCTGTGCTTCGGCTTCACCATTTAGAACCCGGTTCAGACCGCGACTCCGGCGGACAATCTGGCGTTGGCTCCAGGCACCCGCGCCACCAGCAAGTGTACGCAGTTCGGCTTTCTTTGTGGAGTGAACTGTTCCGATTCCATAGCCGCTCGGGCACAACGCCCGCTCTGAATGTGAGCAACCAAACCCTACTTAGACACCATTGCGCTTCAAGGCAGTTTTTCAGCAGAGAAGTAGTTCGCTCAGAACGGGAATGCGGTCGTTCACTCCACCGTGACCGACTTGGCCAAATTGCGGGGCTGGTCCACGTCGCAGCCGAGCCGCACCGCAATGTGATACGCCAGCAGTTGCAGCGGCACCACCTCCAGCACGGGCAACAGCAGTTCCGGAGCGGGCGGCACATAGAGCACGTGGTCCACAAGCTGGGCGATTTCTTCATCACCCTCAATGGCTACAGCAATCACTTTTCCCGAGCGCGCCGTGACCTCCTGAATGTTCGAGAGCGTCTTCTCGTATCGCAACTGCGAGTCGCGATTGCCCTCGTCCCTTGTGGCCAACACCACGACGGGCAGCGTCTCGTCGATGAGCGCGTTCGGCCCATGCTTCATTTCGCCCGCCGGATAGCCCTCGGCGTGAATGTAGGAAATTTCCTTCAGCTTCAGCGCGCCTTCCAGCGCAATGGGGTAATGAATGCCGCGCCCGAGAAAGAGAAAATCGCGCGCGGTGGAATAGGTCTTCGCAAGCTGCTCGCAGACAGTATCCGCCGTAGCGAGCGCGTCGCTCACCTTACCCGGCAGCAGGCTCAGGCCTTCAAGCAAAGCCTTGCTCTCGCTTTCGGAAATCGTCCCGCGCGTCTGCGCCAGATGCACGGCGAACAGGAAGATGGCCACCAGTTGCGCGGTGAAGGCTTTGGTAGAGGCGACGCCGATCTCCGGCCCGGCGTGCGTATAGATGGCCCCGTGCGCCTCGCGCTCGATCATCGCTCCAACCACGTTGCAAATCGCAATTGTCTTTGACCCTTTGGCGATCATCTCGCGTTGCGCCGCGATGGTGTCGGCAGTCTCGCCGGATTGCGTAATCAGGAGCCCAATGGCTGTGGGGTCGGCGATGGGGTCGCGGTAGCGGTATTCGCTGGCGTAGTCCACTTCAACCGGAACGCGAGCCAGCCGCTCGATCATGAATTTGCCCGCCGTGGCCGCATGCCAACTGGTGCCGCAAGCGGCGATGTTGATCTTTCCGGCGCGGCGAAATTCCTCGTCGGAAATTTTCATCTCGTTCAGAAACACCTTGCCCGAATCGAGCGATACACGGCTGAGAGTGGTGTCGCGAATGGCGCGCGGCTGCTCAAAGATTTCCTTGAGCATGAAGTGCTTGTAACCGCCTTTTTCCGCCTGGATCGGGTCCCATGTGATGCGCTGCACCTGGCGCTCGATGGGGTTGCCGTCGAGATCGGTCAGCGCGACACCGTTGCGGGTGAGCGTGGCCACATCGCCATCAGCAAGGAAGTAAAGGTTGCGTGTGTGGTGCAGAATTCCCGGCACGTCCGAGGCGACGAAGTACTCTCCCTCGCCCAGGCCCACCACCACCGGAGGGCCGCTGCGCGCGACCACGATCGTGTCCGGCTCGTCCGCGCAGAGTACGCTGATGGCGTATGCTCCGTTGAGACGCCGGGCAGCGCGGCGCACAGCCTGCTCAAGCGGCATGGGTTTGCCGGAGGCCAGCTCCTGCTCCACCAGATGCGCGATGACTTCCGTATCGGTCTCAGTTACGAATTTATGGCCCTGCGCGGCGAGTTCCTGCTTGAGGGCTAGATAATTCTCCACAATGCCGTTGTGGACCACCACCACGCGTCCGGTGCAGTCGCGGTGCGGGTGCGCGTTTTCCTCGGTGGGACGACCATGTGTCGCCCAGCGGGTATGGCCAATTCCATAAGTGCCTTCCAGCGGATGCTGGCGGATGACTTCTTCCAGGTTCCTCAGCTTGCCGGGAGCGCGGCGCAGCGCGAACCCGTCTCCGTTGCCGCCCACGGCAATGCCCGCCGAGTCGTAGCCGCGATACTCCAGCCGCCGCAGCCCATCAATAATGAGGGGAACAACCTGCTTGCTGCCGACATAGCCGACGATTCCGCACATGGACTGCTCCTGTTGGTCCCGGCCCGGCGCGCGAAGCTACTGGCCGTCTTCGAGATGGAAACGAAATTCTTCAATCACGGGATTGGTGAGCACGTCGCGGGCGATGCGCTCCACCTCGGCCTGGGCAGCGGCGCGGTCCAGCCCGTTGTCCAACCGCAGGACAAAATACTTGCCCTGCCGCACGTCCTCGACGCCGCGATACTGCATTTTCCTGAGCGCGTTGTGAATCGCCTGCCCCTGCGGATCAAGCACTGTCTGCTTCGGCGTGACATATACGTAAGCCTTCATTTCGCTTGATTATAAATGCTGCGCCCGCTCTGGTTCGGACAAGAAAACGCCCCGGCGCGGACACACCGGGGCGCGAAAGCAGGTCGGGGATAAAAAGACTAGGAGGCTTTCCGTCGCCGCGCGTCTTCCGCCGGAATGTAGCCCGGATACACGCGATGCATTTCGCCGAATACGTCCACCTGTTCTCCGGTGTCGCGTGCTTCCTCCACAGCGACCGGCCCGGAATCGTACCGGATGGTCCCGTGGTTCCGCTCCATGATTTGCTCGGCCGCCGGGGTCCTCTGCCCGGCCTTGACTGTGACGACCGCCCCGCCGCGCCGCAGCTCGCCCGACAGCCGCCGCGCATGGTCGGGAGGAATCCCCATTCCGGCAAACGAATTCTCAAACGCGGAACCGGAATAGGCGTAGCTCCCGGCCGCACGCCCGCCTTGCTCTGGAGCAAGCTCGCTGGGCAGTTCGCGTGGCAGGTCAGGAGGAATCTCGCTGCCGGTGATCGGCCCCGGACGGCTTGCGCCAGCGAACGGGGTCCCGCCGCCCGTAAACAGCCCCCACGGGCTTACGGCCTGGGTGTCGGAAGTGGCACCCGCCGGGTTCAATTCCTGATTTCCCTGAAAGCGAAGCGGAAAGCCTCCCACATCTTCGCCCGAGCCTGGCGCGCGCGTGGAAGGAAAGGTCGCCGCTGTGGCGGTGGAGGAGGCCCGGGACTCCTGCCCCGCTGATCGGCCGGCATTCGCCGACCCGCTGTGGTACGCCGCCCCAATTTCGTTGATCGAAAATCCGTCGTCCACCAGTTCATGGATCGCGTTGGTTGCATCGTCGGCGCTGGCGAAGTATCCCGCCACCGTTTCTCTTACCTGTCCGGTTCGGTCCGCATTGCTCCAGTTGCTGCTTGACATAGCTCCGTTACCCCACGGCTCTTGAATTCGAGCGGCGATGGGCGCACCCATACCGCCACTCTTATGTACGATGCAAGAGGCCGGGGCGCGCGGGCGTGGGAAGGCGCAAAAGTGAGCGCCGGGGTGGCTAAAATCCACCTCTGTCCGCCATAAATGCTTCGGTTGCGCTTCGCGTCAGCGGGCGGTTGCGCTATGCGTCAGGGGGTGGTTGCGCTATGCGTCAGGGGTGGTTGTGCTATGCGTCAGGGGGTGGTTGTGCTATGCGTCAGGGGGTGGTTCGGCGCTGACGCGGTTTCCTATATACTCGTGAAAGACCGAGCTGGAGAGATGGCCGAGTGGCTGAAGGCGGCGGTTTGCTAAACCGTTATAGGGTCAAAAGCTCTATCGGGGGTTCGAATCCCCCTCTCTCCGCCAGCAACCCTTCCTAAGACATCCAAAGAAATCCAAACGTAGCGAATGAACCCCAGTAAAAACTGGGGTTTCGTGTTTTTCTGATGCAGGACTGGGCGGATTTTCTGGAGCTACCCAGCGCGGTAGGAAGCTACTTCCCTTTCGTGGATCTGCCGCGTAGGAATATTGGCTGTGCTTTGGAGCCGTTTGCGGACCTAAGCGCGCACAGGTGCTAGGCTTATCGTCAGCAATTGTAGTTAGTTTTGCGCATGAGACACCGCGCCATTCGCAGCACAAATAGCGGAACGCTAGTGCGATGTGCAGGTTTCGAATTCAAATGAAAAACCCGGTTGGAAGCGTTTTGAAAGCTCTCCGGGTAAGTGGTTCACAGGTTTCCGATGCTCCCGGAGGGGCCATGCACAGGAGGAAATTCATAGGAATAAGTGTGGCTGGCGCTTTTGCCAGCATAGCTTCGGCCACGGGAACTCGGCCGGACCCGCCGCAGGGGGTTTCGACCCCAGAAGAGCAGCAGGATTCGCCGCAGGGAAAGATTCGCACTTACTACGTCGCGGCTGATGAAGTCGAATGGGACTACGCGCCGGGCAGCATAAACGGGTTCACCGGCAAGCCGTTCGAGGGCGTCGCTGCGAACTTTGTCAACAGCGGGCCACACCGGATCGGGAAGGTATACCGAAAGGCGGTCTATCGCGAATACACCGATGACACGTTCAGGCACCTGAAGCCGCGCTCCTCGGAGGATGCCTACCTGGGCATCTTGGGACCGTCGCTGCGGGCCGAAGTAGGTGACACCATTCGAGTGGTTTTCAAGAACAATGCCTCGCGACCGTACAGCATGCATCCTCACGGCGTCTTTTACGACAAAGCGTCGGAAGGGGCCCTGTATCACGATGGCGTGCCGATGGCCAAAAAGCCGGGCGGGGCTGTGCCCCCCGGCGGCGGAAACGTTTATACCTGGCCGGTTCCGGAGCGCGCTGGCCCGGGGCCGAACGATCCCAGTTCCGTGGGCTGGTTATACCACTCGCACGTGGAGGAAATGCGAGATACCGACAGCGGTCTTGCGGGCTTCATCTCCGTCACGCGGCGCGGGATGGCACGACCCGACGGCACACCCAAAGACGTGGATCGAGAATTTTTCAGCTTGTATCTGATGTACAACGAGAATCAAAGCTGGTATCTCGAACACAACATCAACACCTACTGTGGCGACCCGAAAGGCGTGAACAAATTAAAATCTGGGCCCCTTATCGAAGGAACCACCTTCAAGACCTCTAATTTCATGTGCGCCATCAACGGGTACTTGTATTGCACCATGCCTTTAATGGCAGCCCGGCAGGGTAAGCGAGTGCGGTGGTACGTCGCAACGATGGGCGATTTCAACAACTATCACACAGCCCACTGGCACGGTAATACGGTGCTCCTGAACGGCTCGCGCACAGATGTCCTCTCCCTCGCTCCTGCGCAAACGTTGACTGTGGATATGGTGCCGGATAATCCAGGCATCTGGCTCTACCATTGCCATGTGTCCGGCCATATGGAGATGGGAATGGATGTGTATTACCAGATTCTGGCCTGAGCGCCTGAGGAGGGCCCGGCCGCTCCAAACTGCATCCACCGCCATAGCGCCGCCATGCGGCGCCGCGCCGTCTACGCTGATCTCTTGTCTCACCCTCTTTCTTCGGTTTTAATGGAGTTTCCGCATGAAGATCACTCCGTACTCCTGGGCGCCTGTTCTCCTTATAATGTCTGGACTCATCTGGTCCGCGCCTCTTGCGCAGGCGCAGAACGTCGGCTCCGCAAAGACCGTGAAGAATGCGAGTCTACAGGCCATCATCAAATCCGGCGGCGCGTATGAGCTGGACTTGCCCGCGAACGGATGGAAGCTGGAGGGCAGGCTTCCCGGCGCAACCAGCGCTCCGCGCAAGTCAACCGGCAGGGACAGAATCGGAACCTTCCATCAAATCAGTACTTCCTTCCTGAATGGGAAGAGGACGGCGCAGATTCGTGTTTACGACTCCCTTCCCATTGCGCTTTTCAGGGACGAGTGGAGAAGCGGCGGGGAGAATGCGGCCCCCTTCCCGGCTTTCAAAACGCTGCCGCAGGGAGCTTACCGGCTGTCGTTTCAGCAGAAAGCCTTCGGCCACTATCAGTTTGGCAAGCTCGGGCCGCAGGGGCCTTGGATGCTCTTCGATAAGCAGGACCACGCCATCGTTCTATCGCCTGCCGATCACTTCCTGGTCTCAACCATGAGCGAACCGCCCGATGGTCCGGCGGTGAGCGGAATTGATTCCGCGATCAGGGAGATGCCGGCCGGATTTACTCACAGCACGCTGGTTGTCGCCGGAAACGGCGTGAATCAGGCTTTTGCAACTTGGGGACGGGCCCTGCTGGCGTTGGGCGGAAAGCGGAGGCCCGCAAACAATGCCGACGCAACGCTGGCGAAGCTCGGCTACTGGACCGATAACCAGACGACTTATTACTACAAGTTTGTTCCAAACCTCAGCTATGCGGGAACACTGCTCGCCGTGCGCGACGAGTTCACCAAGTTGGGCGTGCCGCTCGGCTACATGCAGTTGGATAGTTGGTTTTATCCCAAGGGGCCGCAGTTTCGCTGGAACGCGGGCGGCTCAACGCTGCAATGGGGCGAAGACGAGTACCGCGCCGACAAGACGCTTTTTCCGCGTGGGCTTGCCGCCTTCCACCGCGAGCTCGGGCTTCCGCTGGTGACGCACGCGCGATGGGTCTCGCCGCAAAGCCCCTATCATCAGGAATTCAAGATGTCCGGGAATGTGGTGATCGATCCAAAGTTTTGGCGCGGGACCGCCGACTATCTGCACCAGGCCGGAGTGGTCACTTATGAGCAGGATTGGCTGGACAAAAATGCGCACACGGAAGTGAACCTCACCGATCCTCCCGCCTTTCTCGGAGAAATGTCCCGGAGCATGGCCGCCAGACTCAGCATCCAGTACTGTATGCCTTTGCCCGGCGATTACATGGCAAGCACGCTGTACTCCAATGTTCAGACGATTCGGACCAGCGACGATGGCTTTGAACGCGGCAAATGGGATGAATTCCTCTACGACTCGCGCCTGGCGACGGCGGTTGGGCTCTGGCCGTGGACTGACGCATTCTTCAGCAAAGACCTGGGCAATCTGGTGATCTCCACATTGTCGGCGGGGCCGGTTGGCGTGGGCGACGCCCTCGGCGGTGTCAACGTCAAAAACCTGCTCGCCACTGTCCGCAAAGATGGCGCGCTCATCAAGCCCGATACATCGTTGCTGCCAATCGATGCTGTCTACCACAGCGATGCCGCGGGCGACCGCGCGCCGATGATCGCGACGGCCGCGACGAATTTCGGCAATGTGAAGATCCACTATGTTTTCGCATATCCCCGGCAGCCTTCCAACTCGGAGGTGACCGTGCCCCTTCAGGAATTGGGCATCTCCGGCTCCGTGTATGCGTACAACTGGGTCACGCATCAGGGGAGGACCATTCCAGCGAACGGCAGCCTGCATATGGAGTTCACGGATGGATGGGCCTATCAGGTGCTGACGCCCGTAACTCGCGGCGGTCTGGCATTGCTGGGCGAAGCGGACAAAATTGCCCCGCTGGGCAGGGCCCGCGTTGCATCCTTATCGGAGAGTGGGAATGCCCTATCTGCCACCATTCAGTTCGCTAAGGATGAAGCGCCGCAGACGATCTCCGGCTACGCCTTGCATCGTCCCAGGGTCAAAGCCCTGTCCGGAATTGCCACAGATGTGAAGTATGACGAAGCTACCCACATCTTCACATTCGAGGTTGGTCCCGGCAAGTCGCAGACGGCGAGAATCAAGCTCTACGCTCACCGAGAGTAGCAGTTTTACTTCATTCCCTTGCCGCAGGCGCCCGCCAGCGGAGACGATCCGCCCGGGAGAAACTCCTTCACGACCTGGAGCATCGGATTTTCCTCCGCCGTGAGCGGCAACTGCCACACGATCACGCCGTCGGAATAGGTGCAGCCAAGCGTCGTCGATTCTCGAAGAATCTTCGGCTTTGGGAACCCTTGCTTATGCCACGAAGTTGAATGCGCATAGACCCCGGAGTACACGGGAAAGCGTCCATCCGCGATGACCTTGCCGTCGCGCAGAAAGGCGCGCAGACCGTTATTCTGCTCGATGTTCGTCCACCAAAGCCAAACTCCATCGACGCAGCCGGCCAGGCGCTCCGCTTCAGGAGGGTCGAGATCATAAATAGTTGGAATGAAGAGCAGGTGGGAATTGACGGCGCGCCCGGCGCGATAAATTTCGCAGAGATAGCTGCGCGTAAACAGCTTGTCGTTGCCGCCCGCGTCCGTGTCGTCGATGTTCACGCCGCGCAGCACGGGATAATTCAGCGAGAGCCGGGCCAGCACCTTCATCCAGCGCACAAAGTCCTCGCGATACGGCAGGCTGTATCCCTCGGTGTGAGGAATCAACACCGGCCAGACCTCGATTCCCGCCGCCTGCGCCGCCGGAAGCAGCCGATTGAAATCATCGAAGCTCATGGGAGGCTTCTCTTCAATGGGCTGAACATAGCATGTGAAGTGATTGGCCTTGAGCAGCCGGATGGTCGCCGCAACATCAAGCTTGTGGTCCTTGTCCTGGATGGGAACGCTCCACGAGCATGGAATGGAACCCATCGCGTGCTTCACCGCGGCCAGCGCCGGCAGTTGTAAAGATGCGGCCAGCAGGGCGACAACCGCAAGCCTGCCCCAAATGCTCTTTGTCATTTCCGACTCCTTAGGATTTTCTCAGCAGGCGCAGCAACTGCGGCCGCTCTCGCGGAGCTTCAATGTCAAACGCGATGGCGTCGCCCGTCTTTTGGAAATCCAGCTTGCGGTTTTCCGTGAGATTGAAAATTTCCTTCACTCCGAATCCCGGATTTTCGATGCGCACGCTTGTCCCGGGCTGCTCGGCTTCGTGATTGATGACCAGTACATACCCATCCTGCTGGTTCGCCCGCAGGCACGCTTCAATCTCCGGATTGGAAGAGGAGATGTTCGAAACCACGCCCGCATGTTTCGTAATGGCGCGAAGCAACCGCAACAATGCGGCGCGGGACGCCGCGTCTCCCGTCTGCCATGCGGCGAAATAGGTGTCCTGCATACAGAAGCCAAAAAGGAACGCCTGCCCTTTTCCGCTCTTTTTGTGAACGAGCGCGGGAGCATCCTTGCCTCCCGCGAGCAGAACTTCTCCCGTTGTGACGCGGCAACCGCGTGGTCTGACTGCGCGAAATTCGTAGTCCTCGCCCAGCGCGCTTCCCGTGATGATCTCTCCCGAAACGGCATCCTCCGGGTCTCCCGGCTCGGGATGCACAAACCAGTGAGGGTCCGTGAGCGACGCGACCCACACGCCGCTGCGCTTTACTTGTCCGGCCTGCGCATCCGCGACACCAAATACGTTCTCCATCACATCCAACGGCTTCTTGTAGGTATCGAGCGATGGCACGCAGTCGGCAATCACGGTACCTCCGGCGTTGACGAACTCGGCGATCCTCTTCGCGACCTCCTCCGGCAAAAGTTGAATGTCGAAGAGCACCAGCGCTTCATAGCCGTTGAGATCGGCGCCCTTCACCTGCTCCTCGTGCAGGCAGTCCAACTCGCCGAAAGCCTGACGAAACAGCTCATACGCCACCGCGACGTTCCAATACTCCTGCTGTAGCTGAATGTACTGCGTCCGCGGGAACAGGAAGCACGCCTTGGCCTTCACCTTTGGGCACTTGAGCAGCGCGGCGCCGGCCTTCTGAATCACTTCCAGTCCCCTGCCCAGCGTGTCCCAATGCGCCTGGTCTTCGGGAATGTTGTAGCCGCTGATGAGGAAGTCCGCGCCCTGCCCCACGGCGGTGTAACAGACCTCGGTTTCTGCCCACGCTTCGGCCTGCAGTTCCGGCCCCATGAACTTTTTGAACCAGCGCCGGTTGTAGGTCCCAAACCAGAACCCCATGTTTTTGCCGTAGGTATAGGTGAGGTTGCGAAGCTGCTCGAACGCAAAGTGCAACTGGCTCATACGCGGCTTGCGCAGCTTGCCCATTTCACCGTAGCGGTAATCGAACATCATGTACGGGTAGATATCGAAGACGAAGGTATCGGCGAAGTCCGCGCCCCAGTGGAAGACGTCGTCCACGGCGACTTTGGAATTCGATCCCACCCCCGCGCCCATCGCACTGTGGCTGTCGTGGGTCATGATGATCTTCGCATCGGGAAGCGCCTGTTTCACCAGCTTATAGACCTGCCGCCAACCTGCCGGAAACTCATCCGATTGGAAGTTAATCAGATCGAGCCACTGCTTCGGCGACTGGCGCGCGACCTCAAGATCGGTCGGAATTTCATATCCGAAGCGCTTCCGGAACTCCCGCCGCGCATTTTCGCTGAAGTCGAAGCTCTGCTCTCCGGCGTGAAACGGCTCGTCCTGGTAGCAGAACATGTTGTAAAGGTTCGGAAGCCGCGCCGCTTCCGCCAGCACCGGCGCGAGGTTCTTCTTCACAGCATCAGGGTAGCCCGGAGCATAAACCGAAATCGGAGGCGGAAGATTGCGCCCGAAATTCTCCACTCCGCCTTTGGCAAAGGTGCGGTTGTAGGTAAGGAACATGCCGCGCGAGCGGGCAAAGTCCAGCACATACTGATTCAGTTCCGGTGAAAGATGGAACGGATACTCAAGCCCGGTCACGCCGTGCGCGAGGATCTGGTCGAGCGCCGCGCGCAGCGCCGCTTTTGCCTGCGAGTCCGGGACATTCGCCCACGCGCCTCCACCCGGCACCGGCGAAAGCTGCACCGTGATTGGAAAGAATTCCCTGCCGCCCGGCCCAAAGGCCTCGGGACCGGCTTGGCCGGTGGCCTCGCGACTTTCGGCGGCGAGGCCCATCGGCCATTCCAAGGGAGACACGGCGAGAACTAAAGCTGCATTCAGGAACTGCCGTCGATCCATTCTTCCTCAGCCCGTTACTGCGGCGGGGCCGCTGTTGTCATCGTGGTCAGCGCAACCATGCCCCCGGCGGGCACGTTCACCGAAACGGTTCCGGTCCTGGCCGCGTTCACCTGGCCTCCATCGTTCACTTTGCCCGATCCGTCGCCGTTCCACACCAGCACATGGAACTCGGTGCCGCGCGGCAGGTCGCCGATGGTAATGGCGCCGGCCGTTTCATCCGTCTTCATTGCGAACAAGGTCAACTCGCCATTCGGGCCGCGAAAAGGCGTGACGAGATCAGCGCTGGAGCTTCCGCTCTGGCCCAGCACCTGCCAGTGCTGGCCGGTCGTGTTGGCCATCAACCATTCCATATAGTAGGCGGGACGCAGCGGCCAGCGGTCCTGCCCCGGGGCCGGATTGAACAGGTAGCCGATCAGCGAGAAGTCCTGATAACTAAAGTCGTACTGCGCGCGGTAAAGGTCCCACTTGGACATGCCGATGAAACCGTCGTTGAGCGAGACCATATTAAACCACGCCTGCTGGTAGCCGGCGATGTTGGTCTCATTGATTGGAGTGAGGCTCCCGTCCGTGTTCACGTAGTACCCGGCGGCGGTGGCCACCAGCGTGCCGTTTCTGTATGGGTCCGCGTCCTTGATCGTCACGCCATTTTGGGTTTTGTACCCGCGCACACCGTACTCGGTAACGGAGAGCGGCTTGGTGTTATATCCCTCGCTCTTCAGAGTGTCCATGTACGCCAGAATGCCGTTCAAACGAGTAATCATGTACCCGGCATCGTAGTAATTCCAGTAGATGTGCTCCGACCAGCCGTCCAGAACATCGTCCATGTGCTGCGCCATATAAAGGAAGAACGGTGCCTGGCCATTCAGCACCAGGTCGCCTCCTACCAATCTAATCTGGTTACGAATCCCATCTTCCTTCAGATAGAAATCCAACCGGCGGTAGGCGTATTCGTAGAGAGCCATATTGGCCTTGATGTATCCCACGGAGTCGGGCTCGTTCTGAATGGTCAGTTCCTTAATCACCGTGATTCCGTGGTTCTTCACCAGATCGTTCACGGTCGTCGCGAAGTTCTGCATGTCCGCGTCGATATAAGTCTCCTCCGTTGCGACGTCATTGGAGGCGTGCGTCAGGAACCACCAGGTGATGTTGACGTCGGCTCCGGCTTTCTGCGCCAGCTCTATTGTTTTGTAGTTGGAGTCCATCAGGTTCTGGTTTCCCGGCAGATAGGCTGCGGGCGAAATAAAAATGCGGGACAAGCCGGGGTGCATGGCTTCCACTTTGGATTCGAGGTTGCTCATCTCCTCGGGCGCTTCGTTGCCGGTGAAGCCGCGGGTGGGATCGTTCTGCGCCGTGTACACGTAGCCGTTCATCTGCGCGCCGTAACCTTCAAAATCTGGAACCACAATCTGGCGGGCGTTCACGGCAAACTCCGTCACGGCTGTCATCCCGTTCAGGACAACCGGTACGGCGTCAGCTCCGGCGATGCCCTTCGCATGGACCAGCACCACGTCGGAAAGCGGAACATCTCCCAGGTCGATTACCGCCGGGCTGCCCGTGGCGGAGACGATATTGGTGTAGCCGGTCTCGGACACAAGCTGCCCCGCCGGCGTTTGCACCTGTACGTTCACGCTGTCAAATGATTCTGAACCGACCGCCTGCCCATCGTTGGTTGTGACCGAGACATAAAGCTTCGCGCTTGTGTCCTGCGTGCCGCGCAGCGCGTACACGTCCAGCGCGTATTGCCCCGGACTTTCCGGCAACGTCTGCGCCATGGCCGAGGTTCCGGGCAGCATGGCCGCCGTTAGCAGCGCGAGAGATGAAAGCACTACGGATTTCGAGAAAATGGCGAGTTTAGTCATGCCGGCGAATCTCCTTTGGAGCGCGATGAGGGGGAGCGTGATACGGCAAAAAAGGCTGGAGCGCGGAATCCGCGCCCCAGATCTGATAGGAGGTCAGAATTTAGCGCTCAGGCTGAGCTGGATCGAACGCTGGCCGTCGCCGCTTGTGATCATCCCGGCGTTCTTAATTGGTGTGCCCCCGTCCCGCAAGTCGGGAACGGTAGTTGAGGGATTGCCAAGATTGAAGTGGTTGAAGGCGTCAAAGAAGTCCGCACGGAAATTCATATTCAGCCGTTCCCACATGTGGAAGTTCTTTGAACCGCTCATGTCCCAGTTCCAGCCGCCCGGCCCAAACATCAGGTCTCTGGCTGAGGTGCCCCACTGCCATGGCTGCGGCGCAACAAACGCATCAGTGTTGAACCACGGCACTCCGCTCAGAATGTCATGAGAATGCGAGCGCCCCTGGGTGAGCGACACGCCCGGAACCTGGTCCGCGCGGCCTCCCCACCAGCCTGTGATCCCCGTGCCCGCCGTAGAAAAGTTCACCGAAAATGGCGTTCCCGAGTAATAGGTCGAGATGCCCGCAATCTTCCAGCCGCCGATAACTGCGTCTTCCACCCCATTCATGCCGTGCAGGAACTGCCGCCCCTTGCCAAACGGCAACTCGTAAACGTAGTTGAAGGTCAGCCAATGGCGCGCCAGTCCCACGGAGTTGCCGTAATCCAGCTCAGGATGCTGCCAGCGCTGCGGACCGCCCGATGTTGGAACATCATCCAAACCCTTGCTGAATTGGTACTCCGCCTGGAAGCTGAGTCCGCTGCTGAAGCGCCTCTTGAGTCCAAGCTGCATCTGGTTGAAGTTTTCCGTGCCGACGCTGCGCGTGGCGTTGATGGCGCCGAACGGCTGGAACGGGCGCTGCTTCTGGATCGGCATGTTTGGAATCTGCACATCCGGAACATTGATCGGGCCGAAGTTGTAGGGCAGGTTATGACCAACGTGGCCCATATACGTGGCCTTGGCGCTCCAGTCCTGACCGAACTCATGCTCCACCGTCAGGCTCCACTCCTGCGTTGAGGCGTTCTGGAAATCCCATTGCAGCATGTTGATCGTCGGATTCGGAGTCACGACAGACTGGGTATTCGTGCTGGGAAATGGGTTGGTGAAAGTGAGGTCCGGCAGATACGGAGTTTTCGGCTTTCCCGGAAGCAGGCTCGAAAAATCCTGAGAAATCGAGAACGTCCACGGCGGGTTGAAAGCATCCGCGCGCGATCCGACGTTGCCCGGCTGGAAGTTGTAATAAATTCCGAAGCCGCCGCGAATCACGGTGCGTCCATCCGCAAACGGACGATAGGCGAAGCCCACGCGGGGCGCAAAGTTATTGCGGTCGGGCTGAATGTAGTGGAGCGGCAGTCCAATGCTGTGCGTGGTTTCAATTGGATAGGCGTTGAACAGATCGGCTGATGCATTCGCCGGCAGCGTTGGAGTATCGCTGTTCTGCGGAATCACCAGCTTGTCGTTCGCCATGTCGAACGTCGTGACCTCCTGGTTCTTGTACAGCCAGGGGCTCTGGTACTCATAACGCAGGCCAAAGATGAGCGTCATCTTCGGAGTCGCCTGCCAGGTGTCCTGAACGTAGGCACCCCAGTCGCGCGAATAGATGTCCTTCGCGTAAGCTCCCGTGGGAGCGGTCGAGTCCGCGCTGGCGTCGCCCAGCAGAAAGTCCGCAAAGGTATTGCCGGCGGATTGAGGCTGGCCCGGCCATCCCTTGTTCCCTGTCCACTTGCCATTGAAGGCGAAGGACCCGGTCGCCACCCCCGCCGCCGGAACGCGGGTGTCGATCTTGTATCCCGTTTCATCAATGCCGGCCTCTAGGGTGTGGCGGCCCTGGATATGCGTAAAGTTGTCCGTGATTTCCACGTTCCAGCGCGGCGTGTAGAGGCCCGTGCCGTAGTCGTGGAACATGCCGGTATAGCCCGTCATGGTCATGGTCGGCAGACCGTGAAACATGGTGGCGGGCATCTGGGGGAAGAGGTCCTGCGGGTTCACGTCCAGGTTCTGCCCGCTGAACTTGGTCCCGTAATCGCCCCACGCCACGCGCAGCTCGTTGAGCGTCGTCTGGTTAAAGGTATGGGTTTCGGTGCCGCTGATCGTCACGTCCTTGTAGCCATAGCGGCCCTGGCCATAGTTGGCGGGGTAATTCGTGTGAGCATTCCATGGGTCCGCAACGCGCCGGGCGAAGACGCCGAAGATGCGGTCGGAGGAGGAAATATTGTAGTCAATCCGGGCATCGTAGGCGTCCACAGTCTGCGTTCGCGGCACCGCGGCGACATAATTGATTCCGCCGGAGGGCTTTCCGATGCTGGTTGCATCCGTGGGTGCGGGCAGATACTTCAGCAGTTGCTTGGCCTGCGACGCAATCATGTTGTCGGGAATTACATTGCCGGCGAACGCCTTCCCGGTTTGGGGATCGTAAAGCTGCACGCCAAGGTCAGAAAAGTCCCCGCTCCGCATCTTCATGCTGGGGAAGGTCAACTGCACCGGCACCGAATCCTGGTTGCGAAAGCCGTTGTAATCGAAAAAGAAAAATGCCTTGTCGCGCCAGATTGGTCCGCCGATGTTGCCGCCAAACTGGTTGAGGTGCGTCGGCGGACGCGGATCACCATTGGCATTCAGCACGAAGCTGTTCGCGTTCAGCGCGGTGTTCTGCAGGTACTCATACACGAGGCCATGGAATGCATTTGTGCCGCCCTTGGTCACCAGCGTAACCGAGGCATGCCCAGTGTACTTCGCGCTCATGTTGCCGCTCTGCACATTCAGTTCTTGGATCGAGCTTGGCGGCGGCATCACCAGCAGTCCCACGCCCTGCACCGTGACCCCGCCGCCGTTGCCGGGATCATTCAGTTCCACTCCGTTCAGCGTGTAGTTCACGCCGCCCCAGTGGCTGCCTCCGCCGATGATCGGGTTCGTCGCATCGCCGCCCGGCTTGACTTGGACTCCAGGTGCCAGCGCCACAAATGCGTCCACCGTCTGCTGCGATGTCGGCAGGTTCGCAAGCTGTGACGCCGTCACGGAATCGCCAATCGTCATCGAGTCCGTGGTAATCAGCGGCGCATGGTCCGTCACCGTGACAGTCTGCTGCATGCCGCCGACAGACAGCTTTACGTCTACGCGCTTGTTCTGCGCCGAGAAGACGCGCACGCCGTCCGTCCGCGAAATCTCAAACCCGTTCTTTTTGACCGTGACGGTATAGGCGCCCGCCAGAATTCCCGGGACTGAATAGGTCCCCGCGTTGTCCGTCTTTGCCTGGACCGTGATGCCTGTCTCGGTATTTTTCACGATGACCTGCGCGTCAGGGACCACCGCGCCCTGCTGGTCCGTCACGTTGCCTACGATCGAACTGGAGATGTTTTGCGCTAGAAGGCCTCCGCACGCAAAAGCCAAAACTACAAAGATTACGCTGATCCGCTTTTTCATTTGCCGCTCGCTTCCAATGTTGATCGCCCGTTTTGGGCTGTTCTATTAGTAGAACTAACTTACATTACTCTGTATGAGACTTCCTGTTTACTAGTTTTGGGGAACGGTGGTCAAGCAAAAAATTCCAATCCGGAAAAAAATTCAAATTCGCACCGCAAGCTCGCCCTATCGCGAAACCGCTTCCCGTTCCATTCCTTCCTCTTGCGGCACGCATCCTCCGGCCAGTTCGCCGTCGGGCGCGACCGCCCTCTGGCCCGCCCACAATGTGACCAAAACTCCGCCCAGAATCAGCACCGAACCGGCGTAGTCCCGCGCGGAGGCCGAGCGATGAAACATCACCGCGTCCAGAAAAAAGGCGAACACAATCGAACTGGTCATGACGCTCGACGCCAGCACGCTGCTCATGTGCTTCAGCGCAAACGTCAGCAGTTGTTGATAGACGGCCGTGAGCGCACCAATCGCGATCAGGATCCACCAGCTTCCCACCACCAGGCTGCTGCCGGTGTCCGCCGCCCACAACACGGAAAGCAGCAGGCACACGCTGAAGAAATAAAACAAGACCGTGAAGCTGCTCTCCGTTCGGCGAAGCTGCGCCACCAGCACCACCGCGGATGCCGAAGCGACTGCGGAGCCCAGCGCGAAGACGCTTCCCCAACTCAGATCAACATGGGGGCGGATGCCCGACACGATCACGATTCCGGTGAAGCCCACCAGGAGACCGAGGATGGCTTTGCGCGAGGGCCGCTGCCGCATAAAAACAAGCAGCAGCAGCGGCACAAACAGGATGTAGCTGGAGTTCAGGACCATTGCCTCCTGCAACGGAATCCGCTCCAGGGCCAGCGTGTAGAGAAGAAACATTCCAAAACCGATGCCGCCGCGCAGCATGTGCCAGCGCAGTTTCCGCGTGCGCAGCGAGGGTCGCCCGCTCACAAAATAAATGGGCAGCAGCGCCGCGCTCGCGAACAAATAGCGCGCCACAAACACCACAGAAGCGTCGCCGGTCCCCACCGCCATCTTCATAAACGCGCTCATCAGCGCATAGAACATGGCTGCCGCGATGACGATCAAAAAGTAGAAGTATTTCAAAACGACACGGGCCGGCGTTGGATTGCGTTCAGGGGTGATGCGCAGGCAGGCAGCAATCGCCGCTCCCTTGGCAATGGAAAACCACTCGGTTCGTAAAGCTCGATTTGATTGGGCCCGCGCATCATTCTCTCCGGCGCATCTTGGCGCTCAGTCAGCCACCATCTCGCGGAAGCGCGCTCCCGTCGCAGGACGATAGCCCAGTTGCGCGGACATTTTCATCGCATAACTGCTGATAAGCGCACCCAGCCGCGGAACATCTTTGCCGCGCATCTGTAGTGTGCTCGCGCCAAGATTCACTGCCGCAACCACTCTCTGCGTCCCGTTGAAAATCGGCGCAGCCACAGAGCGGACATCAATTTCGTTTTCCTCATTGCAGGAAGCGAAGCCCTGCGCTCGGATCTTCGCCAGGTGCTCTTTGAGCAACTCGGGATTGGTAACAGTTTTCGGAGTGAACCGCTTCAGCGGATGCTCGGAAAGGATGCGGTCGAGGTCTATCTCAGGAAGAAACGCGAGAATCGCCTTGCCGATCGAAGTAGAGTGGAGCGGCATCCGCTTGCCCACCCACGTGGTCACGCGGACCGCGTCCATCACTTCCACCTTGTCGATGTAAACGGCATGCCCTCCGTCGCGGATCGCGATGTGTCCGGTGATGCCCGCCTTGCGGGTCAGCTCTTCCAACAGTGAATGCACCTCCGTGCGCACGTCGAGGTTGTCCACCAGCGTCGCGCCTAGGCTGAACAGCCGGAAGCTGAGCGAGTAGCGGTCATCGGCGTCCTTCTCCACATAGCCGCGCGACTTGAGCGTCTGCAAAATCGCGTAGGCCGAGCTTTTGGGAATGTTGAACTGCCGGCTGATGTCGCTCACTGTGAGCGCGCGCCGCTCGACCAGCGTTTCAATGATGTCCAGCGTCCGATGGATCGCGGGCACCGAATACGCGCCGTTATTGGGTTTCGTAGCTTTTATTGCGTTCGCCATCATTACCCCCATTTCCAGTAAACGTGCACCAGAGACTTAACCTCATTGCTAACCCAGCATGAAATTTTCCAGAATCCCGATTCCTTCCACTTCAATCTCCATCCGGTCTCCGGGCTTCAAAAACACCTGCGGCTTGCGATGAAATCCAATGCCCGCCGGTGTTCCCGTGCTGATCACGTCTCCAGGCTCAAGCGTCAGCGACTGCGAAAGCGTGGAAACCAGCGCCGCCGGAGAAAAGACCAGGTTCCGCGTGTTTGAATGCTGAAGCGTTTCCCCGTTCAGACGCAGGCTGATATCCAGCGCCAGCGGGTCCGGGACGCTGTCCGCTGTCACCATCCACGGCCCCATAGGGCCAAAGCCGTTGCAATTCTTGCCGCGAAACCACTGCTTGTCTTTGAACTGGAAATCGCGCGCCGAAACATCATTCATAATCGTGTAGCCCGCAATGCACGCCAGCGCATCCGCCTCACTCACGCAGTCCGCGCGGCGGCCAATCACCAGCGCGAACTCCGCTTCGTAGTCCACCTGCTGCGAAGATTTCGGAATGGGAATGCCCGCCTTGTGCGGAATCACCACCGCCGCCAGCTTCGAGAAAAATATCGGCGACGACGGAGGTGGCAGATTGTTCTCCGCCGCGTGGTCCGCATAGTTGAGGCCCACGCAGAAAACGCGCGCGTCCGGCTCCACCAGCGGAGCGTGTTTCACATCAGCCAGCGGCACGCTCCGCGCTGGAGTCTTCAGCAGTTGCTCCTGCAACTCACGTGCCTTCGACAAAGCCGCGTCTCCGCCCCGCAGCAGCCCGCCCACGGAAGCGAATCCCGTGCCCGTCAGGTTGTACACGCGATCGCCTTCGACCGCTCCCAGGACCTTTTCGCCCGCCTCAGAATAGAAGTTCAGTAATTTCATAAATCAGCCGGTCACCAAAGTTAAGAAATTTGTGCGCAGAATCTTTTCCTTCTCCGCGTCGGAAATCCTTGCCGTCAACACGTGAGCAAGCGTCATGGAAGCTTCCAGAAACGGCATGTCCGAGCCGAACAAAATCCGCTCCGCTCCAACGCGCCGCGCGCACTTCTCCAGAATCAGCCGGTGATGCTGCGAACTGGCCAAATCGAGAAACAAATTCGGAGCGGCCTCCGCCGCTTCCATCGCCTGCATAATGCCGCGCCACGTCACGCCGGAGTGCCCCAGCAGAATGCGCGCCTTGGGGTGCGCCTTCGCAATCGGCGGAAACAGCAGCGGCCCGCAGTTCGGATCGGAGTCCCACGTATGCACCAGCACAACCGCCTCGTGCTCGTTTGCGTAATCCCAAATGGGTTTGTAGTGCTCGCCATGCACCGGATATTTATGAAGCCCCGGATGCAGCTTAATCAGCGGAGGCCGATGAAAAGCCGCCCATCGCTCCAACTCCGCCATTGCCTGCCCCGGAGGATTCGGATTTACCGTCACGTATCCGAAGAACCGGTCAGGATGCCGCCGCAGCACCGCCTCAATCTCCGCATTGCCGCGCGGACAATCGTTGTAGCAGGCCAGCGTGGACGTGACCGCGAGCCGCTCGATATTCAATTGATCCATCACGCCGACCATCGCATCGACGTCCGCCTGATAAGCCGGAAAATCGGGATGCACGCCGATATGCCCATGGCAATCCATCACAGGAATAGGAGACCTCATGCGCTCGCCCCCAACCCCAGCAGCCGCCGCAAATTGCCGCCTGCAATCGCCAGCCTGTCCGCGTCTGAAATTCTCGCGCTCGCCAGCACTCCCAGCGACGACGCAGGAGTAAACAACGGCAGCCGCGAGCCGAACAGAATTCGCTCCGCGCCGCGCTCGTTCACCACACTCTCCAACTGCCGGTGCGCAAGATACGTCGCGCTATCGAAATAAAGATTGGGAAACCGGTCCATCAGCGGAAACAAATACCGGTCCGCACGGTAGCCCGTATCCAGCAACACCAGCCGAAGCCGAGGAAAATTCTCCAGCAACGAAGCCACCTCGCCCCACGCAATATCGTTGCGCACCATCAGTGTCAGCACTGCGTTGTCTTGCAGAAACTCCAGCATCGGGCCCGCGCCCCACTTCGCGAGCGAGAAATTGTGCTGCGTCGGCCCCGGAGTAATCCGCACCGCCTTCGGCTTTCGCGCCGCCAGCGCTTCCAAAAGCTCCGCATTCGGCAGCACCGCCCATGCCGGCGTCAGCCGCTCATCGGCTTCCCGCGCCAGCGCCTCATTGCCCACCGCCGGATCGTATTCCTCACCCGCCCAGTGCGAAACCAGTGCGTGCCGGATGAAAAACCGGTCCATTTCTTCCAGCAGCCCCGGCTTCTCCAGCGCCAACTCGCCATGCACCCCGGAGGGACCGACCCGCGCGTTCACATCAAACAGGTCCCAGTCCGCGGCTTCCGCCAGCAGCGTCTCCGTTCCGGAATTCTCCGCCGCATCCCGCATCTAGCGTTCCGTCTCTAAGGTTCGCGCTGCTGTCATCCTGAGCGAAGTTTGGCCGGCTTTTTGGCCAAACGAAGTCGAAGGATCTGCGGTTTGGGTTGCTGAGTTATGCAATGACTTCTGGAGACAGGACATTATCGCTTTCCCGCCTTTGCTTCCAGCGTCGAAGCCAGCGTCTGAACTTTGCGCAGCCCCTCCAGAACGTCGTCAATGTCACGCTTCTCGCCCAGCAACGCGGTATGACTCAGCCACACACCCTCGCGGCACACGCGCTCCGCTACCGGAAGCCGCAGCTTTGTGTAATCCTGCGCCGCGCTCCAGTTGCTGCGCGCAAGCGACTCCTGCTCCGTCACAAACAGCGGGTTGCGATAAAGAGGATGCGGATATGTCAGCTTGAACGGAATCCCTTCCGCCTGCAGCGCCTCCACCGCTAGATCGCGCGGCGCTCCGGAAAATGCCTCCGGCTTATACCAAAACGTCAGCAGATAATTCGGATGCTGCCCGATGCGCGGGTCCTCCTCCGGAAGCACCAGCCCCGGAATCTCGCGTAGCCCTTCCCGCAAGTACGCAACATTCGCCGCGCGCTTCGCCGTCTGCTCCGGCATCCTGCGCAACTGCGCGTTCAGCACCGCCGCCTGGAAGGCCGTCATCCGATAATTCGTCCCCAGCGAGAAGTGGTCGAACCACCCGCCTCCGCGCTTGCGCCCCTGATTGCAGTAGCTCCAGCAGCGCTCCGCGATCTTCGCGTCCTTCGTCAGAATCATGCCGCCTTCGCCCGCTGTTATCAGCTTGAAAGACTGAAAGCTGAAGGTCGCGGCATCACCCCATCCGCCCACCGGAACGCCCATCCACCGCGCTCCATGCGCGTGCGCGGCGTCTTCGATAATTGCCACGTTGTGCCGCTCGGCAATCTTTTTGAAAGCGTCCATCTCCGCCGGACGCCCGCCGAAATGGACCACGATGATCGCCTTCGTGCGCGGCGTAATCGCCGCCTCCGCCGCCGCTGGAGAAAGATTGAAGCTCTCCGCATCAATGTCCGCGAACACCGGAGTCGCCCTGCACAGCAAAATCGCGCTCGCCGAAGCGATAAAGGAATACGGCGTCACAATCACTTCATCGCCGGGACCAATCCCCAGCGCGCGCAGCGCCACTTCCAGCGCCACCGTTCCATTCACACAGCTCACGCCGTGCGGAACCTCGTGAAACGCCGCGAAGCTCGCTTCCAGTTCCTTGATCGCGGGATGATACCCGCCCCATTCGCGGCTGTGCAGCACGTCAAGCAGCGCCTTTTCTTCTTCCTCGCCATACTGCGGCCAGGGCGCATAAGGCTGGTTCCGGACCGGTGTTCCGCCGTTCAGCGCAAGTTCCATCCGCTCGAATTCCTTTCTTTACGCCGCGCGTTCATCTGTTCTATATATAGAACGCATGAACATTATATTAACCAGAGCCGCTTTTTAGTGTCAATATATCTCTATACGATTGCGTAACGCTCATCGTCTAAATTGAAATCCGAAGGACCCCGGACCAGGCGCCATGAATCATTTTCCCCTCACCCTGTCAGACATCATCGTGATCGCGGGCTATCTGCTTCTGGTCCTCTACATCGGTTTCTATTTCCGTCGGCGCATGTCCTCCGCCGAAGATTATTTTGCCGGAGGCCATCAGGTCCCGTGGTGGCTCGCCGGAGTCTCGCACTACATCTCCAGCGCCAGCGCCCTCACCTTCATCGCATACTCCCAACTCGGATACCAATACGGCATCGTCTCCATAATCGTCGCCTGGACCGCGGTCCCCGGCTGCATCTTCGGGGGACTCATCTTCGCGCGCCGCTGGCGTCAGGCCCGCGTCAGCACTCCGGTCGAATTTCTCGAGCGTCGCTTCAACATCTTCGTCCGCCAGTTAATGGCATGGGCCGGGGTCCCCATGAAGATCGGCGAAGACGGACTCAAGCTCTTCGCCACCAGCCTCTTTCTCGCCGTCGGCCTACAAATTCCCGTGAGTTGGGCCGTGCTCGCCTGTGGCATCATCGCCATCGCCTATACGTTTCTCGGAGGCCTCTGGGCGCTGGCCGTTACCGATTACGTCCAGTTCCTCATGAAGGCCCTCGCCCTGCTCCTGCTCGTGCCGCTCGCCATCTGGCGCGCAGGAGGACTTCGCCACGCCGCCCTGCACCTGCCTCCCGGCTTCTTCCACGTCACCCATGGAATGTACAACTGGGTCTACATCGCGGGATTTGTCGTCATGCTCACCATCACGCTCAACGGATCATGGTCGCTCGCGCAGAAGTATTACTCCGTCGGTGACACGCGCCAGGCCGAGAAGGCCGCCTATCTTTCCGCCGCGCTCTACTTCATCGGAACGCCAATCATGATCCTACCCGCCATTCTGGGCCGCCTCTTCCTTCCCGACCTCATCGCCGCGCACCACACCGCTGACGTTTACGTCTACCTCATGATCGATCTGCTCCCCGCCGGAATGGTCGGCATCGTCGTCGCCGCCCTGCTCTCCGCCACCATGGCCACCGTCAGCGCCGACTTCAGCGCCATTGCCGGAGTCCTCACCAAAGACGTGTACCAGCGCCTCATCCGCCCCAATGCTTCGCAGGCCAGCGTGCTGCGCATGGGCAAGCTCATCACGCTGCTCGTCGGCAGCCTCTCCGTGCTCATCGGTCTGTATCTCTCCCTTGGCGGAGACCAGCAGATTCTCCACCTCATGGTCCTCATCGCCACCGCGTTCATCGCTCCATCATTCCTTCCGCTCATGGCCGCGCTCGTCTCCCGCCGCGTCACCGCACAGGGAATCATCACGGGATTCTTCCTCGGCCTCGCCACCGGCCTCGCCATGCTCGCCGCGCGCGCCTGGCTGCTGCCTCAGGGTTCCTGGCTGCTAGCTAATTTCGATGGCGCATCGCTGCTCATCAACACCGGCATGACCGTCGTCGGCATGTGGATCGGCACCGTCCTCTCCGGCGAACAAGAGGAGAACGCGCGCAAGCACGACCTCATCTTCAAGGTCCACGAGCAGCCCGCCACCGCCGCCTCCCTGACAAAAAGCGCCATCGACCTGCAAAAGATCATCGCCATCGCGACCTTCGCCGTCGCCGCGCTTCTCGCCGTCGCCGGACTCGTCGCCCCCGCATCCACCGCGCGTATCACCGACCTGTCCATCGCCGCCCTGATCTTCTTCCTCGGATGGCTCCGCCTCCACGCCTCGCGCAAACACACCCACGAACACATGCCCGAAGGCGCCGCCCGATAGGACCCTCTCTAAAGACCTGTCATTCTGAGCGAGCGAAGGGAGCGAAGAATCTGCGGTTCTGCGAATTCATAAACTTGTCAAGCATTTATTTTCTAACCAACACAAAACAAAGGGTCTTAATTGGCAATAACCGACTTGACTAACCAACCCGTTGAAATTTGGTGGCGGCCTCGGAAGTGAAGGCCGCCAGAGGTTCACTGGACGGAATCCTTCGATCCGGTCAGTTTAAGTTCGAACTGGAAGCCGGACTTCGTGCCGTAAATCTCCGCCATGCGACGCCTCAACTCATCCATCGTGCTGCAGGTGCTGGCAACCCCGATCACCTTCCAAATGTGCTCAATCAGTCTCTTCAGCCCATATTGTTCATTCAGCCACTGGAAATAGTTGTTACCGTGTATGGGCTTCGGAGCATTCTCTCGGAGCCATTGAGCCACGTCGGGGTCGAGATATTCGTAGACAAGCTCCATCACCAACTTACCCCAATACTTCGGCCTTTGGTGAAGGTTGCCGTGCCACTGGGTGAGCCTTCCGAATTGCACCCATAGATCGTCTGGAAAAGTCTTTTCCCACTTGCGCATCTCTTCCGCCAGGAACAGCTTCAACTTGAGTTGCAGCTCGTCTATTGGTCTTTTAGCTTGATATCCTGTGGCCTCATCAACCAACGCGATAATTCCAACTTTCGCGCAGGCTCGAATAAAAGCGTTAGCATTCGTCGCAATCCGAGCCTGCCGCTCGGTCAGATTTCCCGGAATATCTCCAGCCTTCGCGTAAGCGTCGCAAAGATCAATGAACTTCTCTGCAGGCAGTCCCCACGCAAATTTGGTAAATCCTTCCCCTGTCGTATCGAACTTGATGAGAGCCGGGATGTGGTCATTTTCTGCAGGCACTAAGTCGTTGGGAAGAAAGTCCTTAAGAGATTTTACCTTGATGTATTCGGCAAGCTGCCCGCCCTCGGTTTCGATCAATGAGACAACGACTCCCTTGAGGCTTATCACTCGCATATCGTTATCTAAGTGATAGGCGGGTAATGCTTTATTCCCTAGCTGCAGGTCTCCCCATAAGAGTGCTTTGGGTGTTTTTTGACCGTCTTCTAGGCCCGGTAATTGTCTTACCCTACTCCAGCGCACATCTGCAGCAGCCTTTGCAAGCCGTTTGCGCTCTTCCGGTGTGAGTTTTTCCATCCGGGCCTTGCCAGATCGGACCCGGCCACTAGGCGTTGGCGTATTCAATTGATCGTCCATACAGGCATGGTTGCATAAAAATCCGCATCATGCAAGTAATTTCTTGACATTTGGCTATGCCAGTATTAGATTGTTCCTGAAGTAGAAAGCCCCGGCCATCGCGCTAACGATGAACCGGGGCCAAGAATCCACCACAGCCGAAGCCGCGATAGACCCGCAACGACATTATCCGGCAAACAGGCTGTGGACTCAAGAGGAAAGTTCACGATGCCTACGCCATATGAGCCTCAGACACTCACTGAGGCAATCCGCTACTACTCCGACGAACTAACCTGCATCAACCTGTTGGCCTCTATCCGCTGGGCTGATGGGCAGGTCTGCTGCTCCGCTTGCGGTGAAATCGGCAACACAATCTGGCTGGCTAATCAGAAGCGGTGGAAGTGCCGGGGCTGCAAAAAACAGTTCTCAATCAAGGTCGGCACGATCTTCGAGGATTCGCCCATCGGACTCGATAAATGGATGGTTGCGGTGTGGATGCTGGCGAACTGCCGCAATGGCGTTTCCAGCTACGAGATCATGCGTAATATCGGCGTTTCGCAAAAATGCACATGGCACATGCTACATCGGATTCGCAAGGCCATGGCTGACCTCACAGCCGAAAAGTTGGGCAGCAATGGCCCGGTAGAGTGCGACGAAACGTTTGTCGGCGGCAAGGTAAAGAACATGCACAGGAGCCGTCGCGTAGTAGGCATGAACTACTCTGCGGGAAATGGCAAGGCAATCGTCATGGGGATGCTGGAGCGCGGCGGCAGGGTTCGCGCCAGAGTCATTGCAAACCGCAAGGTTCACAACATGGAATCGCTGTTAACGGCCCATGTGCGTCCTGGCTCGCACCTCATTACCGATGAACACACAAGCTACCCGTTCATCGCCGCGAATAACGAGTACGCACACGAAATTATCAATCACGTCGAGGGTTACGTCCGCGATCACGTCCACACCAACAGCATTGAGAACTTCTGGTCATGCCTCAAGCGTGGATTAAATGGGACGTACGTCAGCGTAGAGCCATACCATTTGGACCGCTACGTTGATGAGCAAGTTTTCAGGTTCAACCTGCGTAAAGAACACACCGATGCACAGCGATTCAAGGCTGTATTGAAGGACGTTGTTGGGCGTCGTTTGACCTATGCGGAGTTGACGGGGAGGTTAGCCCCAGCGGCCTAACAACCCGTATCGAAAGCAGCGCGGTCCTGGCCGCGTTCGCTTTCGCATCGAGCCTACAAGATCATGCGCATCAGAATAGTAAACCACAATTCAATGTGGTTCGTCTTATTTTCGCGGTACTCTAGTGCTAAGCTCCATACGAAGCTTTTGGGGGTACCTATGCACGAATGGCACCGCGGTCAACGGTGCCAATATGCTCAAATCCGGTTTGGACTGAAGGTTGAAAGATCGATGTCTTGAGCCTACCGCTCCTTTCCCCTCCAGTCAATTAACTAATTTGATGCCCCTAGGGATTCCCTGTCTCCGAAAGGATGCGGCAGGCCAGCCCCTCCCGGCTGCGTCTCTAACACGCGGTCGGGAGGACTAACCCATTCATAGTTCAACCACGGATAGGAACCATGAAACATACACCGGTCGTAATCTACCGCAACGCCATCACCGGAAGGATCGTTCCGCCGCGCTATGCGGCGAACCATCCCCGGACCACCGAACGTGAAATCGTCTATCGCCCCTCTCCAAAGCGGGGATAAGACATAACCATACCATTCTGGCTGCAACGATTGCCTATTTTCTATGGCCCACCCAACTCCCGGTGGGCCGTTCTATTTTCTGGTTAGTCAAGTCGGTTATTGCCTCTTAATTTGCATTTAATTACCCCCTGATTTGCTATCCTGAACTTAAGAGAAGAAATTTGAGGCGCAGCCACAAGCTGCGCCTTTCGCTTTTGGGAAAGAAATTTTGGTGCCCCACCCCAACTTTGGGTGGCCCACTCAAGCCCGTTTTTGGCTTGAGTGGGGGACAAAATCACCAGCTAAGTATTTGACAACACATGATTTACTTACAACTCGTTGATATAGGCTGGCTTACGGCTCGCATCAACACCTAACCTCAACAAACAAAAGTAACACGGGAGAAAAATTGAACAACGCGGGGGTGCCCATGTCTCAATTTTGAAGACGTGGGAGCAGTGGTGCTGCCGGTACGGAATCTTCTAAACTACTGATAACGGCTGACTTACTCGCAACGGCAATAAAATACTTAACGCACAGATTGCGCTGGGTGGAGAATGGGGCATGCTCAGCACATTGGGACATTTGGCGCTCAGATCGTGGGGCGCAATGATGGCCGCCATGAATACGGGAACGGTTGGCTTTCTGCTGTCAGTCGTGGGCATTTCCCTCTGTATTTGGTTGGCCGGTTTAGGCTTCGAAAGTTGGGCGGTAAAGAGCCTGCGTGCGGCGTTCGCTAAATCGAAGAAGTTTCTATGGGCAGACCTCGCCGGAGTCGTGCTTTTTCTGATCGTCGTCTATCCGGCTTTCTGTGTCAGAACGGTCTATTACAGGCACACAGGATTGCAATATGAACTCGCACAAAACAGAGCCACTATAAAGGGCCTTCGGGTAGAAATTGAATATAGAAAAAACAATTTGGCACCCACTGATCCCGTGTTTTTTAACATTCGTGACATGCTCGATGCCTTTGCGGTGTACAGGAACCTTATCAAAGGGGAGCCCTGTTCTATAACCACCACTGCTCCTGCTGAAACCCAGCGCCTGGCAACGATGTTTGGGACGATGGCCAATGTTACTTCGGGATGCTCTACTTATAATGCACCCGCAACAAGCGGGGACCCCATCATCGATCGTCGGGTAACAGATGGCATGGTGGACGATGCCATCGTGGTTCATGCAACGCACGATGAAGATAAGCCAGTGAATGCTCTGATGACGATTCTAGCTGGGCGAATCAAGATGATAAGGCGCTACGACACCGCTCCATCTACCTATACTCCCCCGCCGGGTGGATTCAAGCACCTGATTTGGTTTCAGTTTGGAAACAAAGTAAAGTGGCAAAGCGAAAATAGATGGACGGTAATTCGATGAAGCGGGAATACCACGAAGGGAAATCTGCACGGAATCATTTTGAGCGAACTATGCAGAAGCTATTCCGTGCTCCAAAGCCAGCGAAGCGAGAGAAGTTAACTCATTGATATAGGCTGACTTACAGCTCCCATCAGCGCTAACCTCAACAAATCAAAGGACACGGGAGCAAAATTGAACAACGCGGGTGCCCCATGTCTCGGTTTTGAAGACGTGGGAGCAGTGGTGCTGCCGGTACGGAATCTTCTAAACTACTGATAACGGCTGACTTACCAGCAACTCATTGATATAGGCTGACTTACGGCTCCCATCAGCCGCTAACCTCAACAAATCAAAGGAACAGGGGAGAAAAATTGAACAACGCGCGGGTGCCCCATCCTTTCGACCAGCTACCCGGGGCCCGCCTGAACAGGTCTTCGTTCACGGGGTGGAAGCGGGCGAAAGGGTGGGAGATGCGGGTGTCCCGTGTCTTGAGAGACATGGGAGCCGTGCTGACTAGCCCTGAATGTCCGCGGGCGGCGGCTCGACCGCCACATTCCCGCCGCCGTTTTCGAGCGAGGAGTGGATCGCTTCCAGCGCCGCCGTCACCTGCCGGCCGTCGAAGCCGGTGACTCTCGGAGTCGTGTCGTTTTGAATCGCGAACAGAAAATCTTCAAGGCACGATGGAAACGCTCCGCGCAGCCGCCCGAAAATATCGGCCATCAGAAATCCCTTGGGATAGGAGAACGACTTTTCCGTGCTCACCTCGAACGACTCGCGCTTGCGGTCCAGGTTCACGTGACCGGCGGAGCCGACGATCTGAATGAACGAATCGACCACGGTCGGGAACGTATTGGGATAGACCCATCCCGACTCGAACGTCACGAATGCTCCGGAGGCAAATTTCACCTGGGCCTGAATAATGTCATACGTCGGAATGCCGCGCGCTACCAAGACCTCTTTGCGTCCCCATGCCCGCGCCTCCACTGGCTCGCTGCCCAGGAACCACCGCACTAGGTCGATGTCGTGCGCCGAGAGCAGCCACGCCGGACTGGTCTCGCCCGCCCAGCGAATGTTCTTGGTCGAGACAGCAATGGTGTCGTTCTTGCGCGCGTACCCGGCCAGCGGAATCCCGATCTCTCCGGCGGCAATTGTGGCGTGCGCCTGGTTGTAGGCCGAGAGCCAGCGATGGTTAAACGCCACTTGGATCTTGCGCCGCTTCTCGCGCGCCAGCCGCAGCAGCGCATCGGCTTCAGCGGTCTTGGTGGTGAAGGGCTTCTCCACAAAGACGTGGCACCCGGCCTCCAGCGCGTCGTGCGCGAATGCGTAATGCCAGTTGTCCGGAGTCGACACCACCACCGCGTCCAGCTTCTCGCGCTCCAGCATCTTGCGGTGGTCGGTGTAGCCGGGAACGCCAAACTCCGCCGCCGCCCCGTCCACCTGCTCCGCGCGCCGCGCGCACACCGCCGCCACCTTCGACAGCGGATGCTCGCTGAACACCCGGATGCACGTCCGCCCCATTTTTCCAAGCCCGATGATTCCAATTCGTATCTGGTCCATAACTCCTCTTCTGTTCGTCACCTTATTTTGACGTGGTGCTCACCCGCCGCCAGCGCCGCGAGGCCCAACTTGCCATCCTTATATATAGGTGTAATCGCCTTCCCATCCAACTCCACCGAATGCGGCCTGTCGACAGAAGCAATTTCCACCCTCGCGCCCGCCGGAGTATGCAGCGTAAGATTCATGCCGGACGCCGCACTCTCCCCCTCCACACTTACCGGAGCCGAAGCATGGAACACCTCACGCCCGTCCCGCTCGACCGAGGTCGCGCCTACGGCCATCCAGCCCGGGCCGTCCTCCGCTAAAACCGAGCCGTCGGTCTTTACTCCCGAAAGTTGCAGCGGCCCCGCTCCGGTCCGGAACACCACCGCCGCTTGTCCATCCGCCGATTGCAGCCCTTCTCCCGCTGCCGTCGTGAACGGCTTCAACCCATCGGCATTGCTCTGCTTCCCCAGCTTCACTCCCACCAGGAAATCCGCCGAACGGCCCCGCGCCGAATCCAGCCGAAGTTCCTTCGGAGCATCAATCCGCGCCCCATCCAGGCTCTTGAACCGTAGGATCGAAATCGGCATCGTGGCTGTCGTCCACGTCGCATTCGGCCCCTCCGCCGTGAGGCTCGCGCTCGCCGCACCCAACTGGATGGAAGCATCGGCGCCGCTGGTCTCAACCTTCGCATCGCCCGAAGTGTGGAGCAGCCATGAGAACTGGTGCGGCTCCGCCGAACGCACGTGATCGTGGACCACCAGAATGTCCGGCTTCAGGAACACGTACTCGCGCGTGTAACTCTGCAACTGGCCATCGTAAGCCGACGTGAGATCAGCATCCAGATAATCGAACCCCGCGCCCAGCAGCGACGCGCTGAAGTGCGGATGCGTGAACCCCGGCCAGTACCGCCCATGAAACGCCTGCTGGCTGAAAGCGTCTCCGTCAATCAGCAGC
Source organism: Acidobacteriaceae bacterium (assembly GCA_025934135.1). Classification (GTDB taxonomy): domain Bacteria; phylum Acidobacteriota; class Terriglobia; order Terriglobales; family Acidobacteriaceae; genus Silvibacterium. The sequence goes on from JAICYR010000001.1 coordinate 45,959, forward strand.
GTGTTGTGCCCCGCCGCCTGCGTGAAGTAGTCCTGATAATGCGGATCGGTATAGTAGGCGGCGTATCCCGCCTCGTTGACCAGCGTCTGACCGAAGGCCGCCACCTGAAAGCTGCCCTCATCGTGATGCTCATGGTTGAACCACGGCCCCACGCGCAGCGAAATCACCGTGGCATCCGGCCCCCAGCCGCTGCGCAGCACCGCGCTTCCGCGCTTCGCGAAGATGCGCGAGGGCGGCGGCGCGTCGAACGTCTTGGCCGGTTCCGAGCAGCACGCCAGGTCCAGCGGCCCCAGCAGTTCCTCCAGATGGTGCCCGTTCTGGTCCGCCGCCGCATCATGCGTCAGGTCCAGATTTGTGCCCGCCTGATAGAACGAGCGCAGCGCCGGAATCCCCGCGTGCTCCGCTCCCCAGGCGAGTCCGGAAAGCCCCTTCAGGTGTCCGTCAAAGTCACCCGTGTCCAGTTGCGTTCCGGGCTTCACCGTCGCGTAGTAGGGCCACCAGAAGCCATCGAGCATGGTCTGCGCGCCCTTCGGCTGAATGCCTAAATCCGCCAGCGAACTCATGCCCCAGGAAATTCCCTGCATGGCGAAGTTCTCGTAGCCCGCCGGTTCGGCCTCGCTGCCATCGCCGGGAAACAACCCCCGAAGCGCCTCTTCAAAGGCGTACTCCAACTCGGCAATGGCCGGGGCTTCGCGCCGATTCCATTCCGGAGAATCTCCGGCGGTCGCCACTGCTGCCGCGAGCGCGCCGCCTACCGAATTCGCCATCCAGTTGCTCGCCCCAATGGGGTTGCGGTTGTAAAGGACATACTCGCGCACGACCGGCTCAATTGCCTGCTTCCAGAAGCTCTCTTCGACCGTTGCCCTTTCCTGCGGCGAGAGTTGGTCCGCGATCAGGTCGTAGCCAAAGGCCAGCCGCTGCGCGATGCACCCCACCTCGTAATAGGTATTCATTCCGTGCTCGCGGAAACGCTCCGGACTCCACGTCTTCCAGCGCGCCACGGCAAGCAGCGCGCGCTGCGCCGCATCCAGCGCATCATGGTCGCCGTTCAGCCGGTAGTCCAGCGCGTTATAGGCGACGGAGTTGGCGTAGGCTTCCACCATCAGCAGATACGGCGTCAGTTGACCCGCATACGCTGGCCCAATTCCCTGCCCTGACGGCATCGCCTCAATGTTGTCTCCGGCCTCCGCGCTGAAGTCGATCTTCGCCGCCAGCGACCGCGCGCGCTCGTGAATGTCCCGCCGGACTTCGGCATACCGCGCGTCGTGACTCAACTCTTCCAGCCGCTGCTCGGGCAGCAGCAGATGTCCATGCGCGGGCATCGCGCCCAGCACCAGAAATCTGAACCCGGTCTTCGCGTCGCCCTGCGTGACCTCGGCGCGCCAGAGCCCCGGCTGCGGATCAGCCCCCAGCGATACCTCCGCGCTCTTTTCGCCGGAGCGAAGCGGCACATCCTTTACTCGACCGCCCGCCGGATCATACAACGCAATGCTCGCTGGACCATCCGACTCCAATTCAACCCGCAGCGGGGCACCAGCCTGCAACACTTCGCGCGAGACTGATGTCCCGCTCGCCCCGTCCACCGCCACTTCCATTTGCGGTGCCACGAGCGCCACCTGCTTGGGACGTGTGGCGCGAAGCGCAAACTCCTCCAACACCCATTGAGACTCCGAACCCTTGAGAGGATTCCGCAACCGACCTTGAAGGATGACGGCCTCGATCTTCGTCGGCGACTTCAGTCCAAGTTCCGCGCCCGTGATGTGGATCGAGCGCTCACCATTCGCAGAAGGCAGCGCGGCGGTGTACTTGTGCCCATCGGCCCCAACCAGAGTCAGCCGCACATTGCTGAACTCGCCCGCCGCTTTCAGGCGATACCGCATTTCGACGCTCGCCGCCGGGCCGGCTGAAAACGTCAGCGGGCGGACGAACCCGAACCACGCCTGCTTCTGTCCGTGAGCATCGAGCTTGTGAAACAGCACCGTCCCGCTGCCCTGCGGGATTGTGTAGAGCGAAGGGTCGTAACCAACGTCCTGCGCCAGCGGATAGCTCATCCATCCGGAGAAGCCGCCGCTCCAGTCCGCCCGATAGGTCCAGGGGGCCATTCGCGGATTCTCGACCTGCCGCGTCTGCGCTGCGCTTCCAAGGCCGATCGACAAAATTGCAATCGCCGCTCCAGCAATCACGCGAAAACTTCCTGCCATTTCCCTTCCTTGATAGGTCACTTGGCGTGCATCGGCCGACGGAAGCGGTAAACATGCACGTCGTGCGGGGCGAACCAGTCGGTGAATTTTCCGTCCACCACCTTCACGTGCCGGGGCGACTCAAACAGCACCTCGCCATCCTCGATTCCCTGCGGAAGCCCCGAGAACGACACCTGCACCGTCGGTCCCTCGCGCCGCGACGCCAGAATATAGATATATTCTCCCGCCTCGCGGACCGCATACTCCATCGCCTTGTCGCCGTCCGAGGTGATTTTCAGCTTCGACGCCGGAGCAATCAGCGCCGGATAAAGCGGCCCCTTCGGGCTCAATTGATCAAGCACCGGCTTCAGTACATTGTGGTAAAAAGTCCAGTTCCACCCATAAGCGGCATCGCGCGTATTCAGCCCGGCTTTGACGTTTCCTCCGAAATACACCAGCCCGCGCGCGCCGTCGATGATCGCCTGATAGGTCATATAGCGCTCGTCCGCGTAGGTCGGGAAGCGCAGCGTCTTTCCCGGCTTGGCCACGCCGCTCCAGCAGATTTGCAGGATCATCATTGTCGGCTTGCGGAAGTCCACCGCCTCGCGGATCCTCCGCGCATAATCGCCCACCACGCTCAGGTCCTTGTTGGCAATGCCGGAGTGCGTCCCCGGCGGATAGCTGATGGGATAAATATCGACCGCGCCAATGTCCAGATATTTTGAGTAGGGCTTCCAGTCCGCAACCGTGCCGCGCGGCGCCTGCGTAATCCAGATGGGATGGTGCGGGTCGAGCGCGTGGACGGTGTCGTAGTACGTGCTCAAATCCTGCGGCGGAATCTTGCCCCACTGCGGCTCATCGGCCCCCTTCCAGAAAAAGATGGACGGATGATCGCGATACTTCTCAACAACGCGCTTCAGTTCCGCGATATGCGCCGTGTCGCCGGACTTGATGTGCTGCAGGTCGTCAATTGAAATCACGATGTGCAGCCCTTCCTTGTCGGCCTCTTGCACAAGCGCGTCCAGTTCAGCTTCCTTTTCCGGCCCCCACGTGTGACGCGGGCAGTACCACAATTGGAAAACATGCCCTTCGCTCGCGAGATACGCCATGGCGTTCTGCCCCCACGGCGTCGCTGCGCCGGTTGGAGGGCCGCCCGTGATCCCGATGGGGAACGTCGGCGCGCCGTCCACCAGAAACGGGCCGTCGGGCTGCGTCTGCACATCGGTAACGTGAGCGGGAAACGCCTGCGCCCCCGCCGCCACAAAACAGCCGGACGACAACATAAGGCCGAGCATCAGGCTCGCATTCTTCAACGGGGACATTTCTCGCATTCCTCCATCCGCCTGCTGACCGGCTGGTGTTCATTAGGCAGAACAGTGATTCTGTACATTAACTGCTGCCAAGAATACCCAACCAAGCGAACTCTTCGCAACCGTCATTCCGCTTTTATTGCAAATCAGAATTCCCCACCAGTTTTTCCAGCGGCGGGAGCGCGTCGTGATCGTGGAAGTTCATCAGCAGATCGCCGAAGCGCGCCTGCGCTCGCCGCCAGTATTCCAATTCAGCGCGCCACCGGCCCATCGCCGTCGGCAGGCGATAGTCCGTGTACTCGGCCAGCCACTGCCGCCGGTAATCGCCGCGCAGTTGTCCAATCGCATCCATCAGGTCGGCCGTGCGACTGTGTACCGACGACGAAATTCCCTGGTGCAGCGTGTCCGCCAACTCCGCTTTGGTCGGGTGCGTCCCAACTGCGGCCCAGGCATCCGCGATCTCCAGCGCGTAGAGATACTTCATGCCCGCGTAGTCCAGCAGCCGCGCGCCAACCAGCATCGTCCGCAGCGCCTCGGGATGCTCATCCGTGGCAAGCGCGCGATATAGGGCCTCCTCTGCGTTCTCCGCATGAAGCCGGCATTCGTGCAGGTCTTGACGATGCGGCCTTACCTGCTTCATCAACACCGGCGCGAAGGGGTCTTTCCAAACCGCCGCCATCGTCCCCGGCCCGAACACGGCCTGCAGATTTTGCTCCGCCGCATTCAGTTCCGAGTAAGCTGTCGCAACATCCGCCGCCACATTCGCCGAATACATCTGGCGGCTATAGGCGGCGAAGAACCCGGCCTGATCCATCGGCTGCGACTGCCACGCCGCCGCCGCGCCATAGGCCATTCCCGGCCACGACATACGCAACAGCACCTGCCCATCGTCGGTCCACACCGTGTTGACCAGCCCCAGCGCTTGCGACTTTCTGCCCGCCGCCAGCAGCGTGTCGATGTTCGCAAACGTTGTGTCGAAGTCCGGCGCAACTTCATTCCAACTGCTCACGCCCGACGCCACCATGTGCGGAACATGATGCTCCACCAGCGGCGTCAGCCATTGCCGGTACTCGGGATCCGGCTTGGGATCGTAGTACCAGGGCAGCGCAATCAGCCCCGGCGGAAGCTGCGAAATAATTCCCGGAAACTTCACCATGATGTCCGCATACGCCATCACATGCTTGCCGTGCGACTGAAACTGGTCCGTCACGGTCCGTAACTGCTCCAGAAACAGCCGCACCGGAGTCGCGCCCGCGCCCGCGCTATCCGCCGCTTTTTGAATGCTGAAGGTCTCGTCAAAGCCGATGTCCACGAATGGGCTGGGGAAAAGTTTGGAAAGCTGCGCGGTCCAGTCCGCCAGCAGCGCCTTTACCTTCGGGTTCGCTGGATTGAACTCCCCACCATGCGGAAAATCCGCCAGGCCGGAATACTTCTCGATCCGAAATAGATCATGCAAGTGCCCAAACAACTCCACCGCCGGAACCACATCAATATGCCGCTGCCGCGCATACGCAATGATCAGCCGTACCTCCGCCTTCGTGAACCGCGCCTGCGGATTCAGTAGCGGATATCCATCAAATTGAATGCTGGCTTCCGAATAGAAAAAATATTGATTGCCTTTGTAGCGCGCCAGCAGATCAAGCTGCTTTTCAATCTGCTCCACGGTGGACATCGGCCCTTCGCTGCCCACATCCACCAGCGTTGCGCGATACGCCAGCGACGGCCAGTCGCGAATTGTCACGTCGAGAAACTTCGCATCCTTGCCTCGACCTTCCGCGAGTTGAAGCAGCGTCTGCACTCCATAAAATACCGCCGCTGAGGACCGGCCTGTAATCTGAATTCCATGCGGGCTTATGGTGAGTTGATACGCCTCGCGCGAATCCTGCCCCGGCGTCTCTCCGGGAACAGGCAGCGCGTCCACCGCTCCGGTGCGCTTCAGCACTATGGCCGGACCTTGGGCCGCCGTCTGGGAAACCGGCAGGCGAATCCCTGTCTTCTGCTCCAGCCCGCGCGCAAGCTCATCTGCGGCGAACCGGTCTTCCGCGCTTGGCTGCGAACCAACGTCGATCACCAGCCCCTGAATCGGCACGCTACCCGCGCTGTACTCCACACTCTGCGGCTCCGGCAGCAATCGCGGCCGCTGCGCCGCTGCCGCGCTGATCGTGCCGCCGCAAAACAGCAGCGCCGTAACACACAATATTTGCAGTTTCATTCTGTCTCCGGGAACTTTGGTCGCGGCCTCCGCTTCGCGCCGCGTTAATTTTTATTGAACAGCTAATCGAACGTGCGGTTACCCTATAATACGAAACGTTGCAAGCCATTCGCCATGCGCAAATTTCTAATTCTCGCCGCCGCCCTCACCTTCGCCTCGCTTGCCTTCACCGGCCCCAGGCCAGACTCCGGCCCACTGCCGCCCGCGCAAGCCCGCCGCATAACAGCCGACGTGGCAAAAGTCACCGGCCCGCACAGCCGCTCGCCGCTAATGGTTGTGGGCGCGGGCCGAGCCAACGAGGGCCTGCGAGCCGACTGGCAGGCGCAACTCGCGCTCACGCAGCGCGAGATCGGTTTCCGCTACATCCGCTTCCACGGACTGCTCGATGACGACATGGGCGTCTACAAGGAGGACGCCGCCGGGAATCCCCGGTACAACTTCCAGTACATTGACGCGCTCTACGACGCGCTCCTCTCGATGCACGTCCGCCCCTTTGTCGAGCTTTCGTTCATGCCTACTGCGCTCGCCAGCGGAGACAAAACCGTCTTTTGGTACAAAGGAAACATCACCCCGCCCAAGGACATGAACAAGTGGAAGGGGCTCATCCGCGCTCTCATGACGCATTGGAAGCAGCGTTATGGCGAGGACGAAATATCAAATTGGTACTTCGAGGTTTGGAACGAGCCGGACCTGAAGATTTTTTTCACCGGCTCCCATCAGGATTACTTCAACCTCTACCAGGCGACCGCCACCACAATCAAAGGCGTCTGCCCCACATGCCGCGTCGGCGGCCCAGCCTCGGCCACCCCGCCGTTTGAAAAGGAATTTCTCCAGTACGTCACCGCCAACCACGTTCCCATCGATTTCATCTCCACCCACATCTACGCCATCAAGCACGGCTTTGTGGACGCAACAACAGGCCGAGTCAGCACAGTCTTTGACACTTCACCGGACGCCATTGTCGGGCGGATGCGCACTTCGCATGAAAATATCACTCACTCCGCGCAGCCCAACCTTCAGCTTCATTACACCGAATGGGGATCCTCCTACACGTCGGTTGATCCGCTGCACGATCAGTACCTTCAGGCCAGCTTCCTGCTCGACAAAATCAAGAAAGCCTCGCCCTACGTCACCTCCATGTCCTACTGGACTTTCACCGACATCTTCGAGGAGCGCGGCCCGCGCTTCACTCCGTTCTATGGAGGCTTTGGCCTGCTCAATTACCAGAGCATCCGCAAGCCTTCATACTTCGCCTATAAATTTCTGAGCGAGCTCGGCACGTCGGATGTAGCCTCGACTGACTCCGCTCCCGGCGGCCCCTGCTCGTGGATCACCCGCACCGGCGATCATCAAGTGCAGGCGCTCTTCTGGGACTACTCACCCCTCGCGCCGCCCGCCGATTCGGACGACCAGCACTTCTACAATAAGGCGATTCCCGCCGCGGCCACCAAGCCGGTCGCGCTGACGCTCAACAATCTGCCGGACGGCAATTACAAGCTCACAGTTTATCGCGTGGGCTATGAGCGGAACGACGCCTACACGGCTTATCTGCACATGGGCGCGCCTTCGCAGGTCACCAAGCAACAGGTGGCCCAGTTGCAGGCCGTCGCGTCCGGAGCGCCCGCCGAAACGCGCATCGTTCACGTCGTCAACGGCACATTCGAGCAGACATTTTCCATGCGCAAAAACGACATTTACTTCGTGACCCTCACGCGCGTTTAGTCCCGCGCACAACTTGTTCAGGAGTGGCTCCATGTGGCTCATCCTTCTTCTGCTTCTCATGACCGGAACCGCGTCGGCCTCCACACTTCAGGCGGGTGCCGCGCAGGTGAACATCACGCCGCCCGCGGGCGCGCCCATGGCCGGCTATTATGTGCCCCGCGTAGCCACCGGCACGCACGACGCCCTGCACGTGAAGGCACTGGTTTTTGAGAAGAACGGGGTTAAGGTTGCCCTCGCCACCTGCGACCTCGTGTGGCTGCCCCGCAATCTCTCTGAAGAGGCGCGGCAAATTATCCAGCAAAAGACCGGCATTCCCGCCGACCACATCATGATCAGCGCCACACACGACCACACCGGCCCGGTCATCATGGTCCACCCATCGCGCTATAACCTTCAGGGCGAGATGCTGCACATCACCGAGGACTACACCAACGCGCTCCCCGGACGCATTGCCCAGGCCGTCATTCTTGCCAACTCCCACCTTCAGCCCGCCCAGATACGCTCCGCCATTGGCCGCGAAACTTCGCTCGCCTTCAACCGCCGCTACTACATGAAAGACGGCTCCGTTGGCTGGAACCCCGGCAAGCTGAACCCGAAAGTCTGGCGTCAGGCCGGGCCTACCGATCCGTCCGTACCCGTCGTTTATGTCGAAACGCCTGACGGAAAAGGCATCGCCAGCTACGTGAATTTCGCCATGCACCAGGACACAACTGGCGGCCTGAAGTGGTCTGCGGATTATTCCTACGCGCTCGGCAAAATCCTTCAGATGGCCAAGGGCGACGACCTGGTCAGCATTTTCACCATTGGCTGCGCGGGCGACATCAATCATCTCGACACCTCGCGCAAAGACCCGCAGGCCAGCTACGAAGAAGCCGCAAGAATCGGCGCGGTGCTGGCTGGCGACGCCCTCAAAGTGATTCAGCGCGCTCCCATTATCCCCGTTTCACAAATTCTTGTAAGCTCGCGCGTGCTCAAGCTGGACCTTCCCCACTTCACGCCACAGGAGGTTGCCTGGGCGTACCGCACGCAGGCCACCGTCGGCACAGCAAACCCCGCGCCATTTCTCGATCTGGTCCGCGCGGCTAAGATTCTTGAAATCGACAGCCGCCACGGCAAGCGCTTCGATGCCGAGGTGCAGGTCATCGCGCTCAGCGATCAACTCGCCTTTGTCGGCTTTCCCGGAGAAATGTTCACGCAGTTCGGGCTGAACGTGAAACAGGACTCTCCGTTCCCCCTTACTATTACCGAGGAGCTGGCCAACGGCGCGCTGGGATACATCCCCAATCGCCAAGCCTATCCGGAAGGCGCCTACGAAGTGGTCTCCACGCGCCTCAAACCGGGAGCGGGCGAGCGCCTGATGAACTCCGCCCTCGACCAGCTCAGGGCCGTGTTCACTGCCGCCCGGGCCGAGGTTGCCGCTCCGACGCCCCACTAGAACAGACCGCTTACTTCTTCTCTGGCTCGCGAGGCGCGTTGGCGAACTCCGCTGTCAGCCGCCGAATTCTGTAGTTGAATTCGGCAAAGCGCGCCTCCCACGCTTTGGCCTCTTCCGGCGTGTATTGATAAAACCCGTGGCCGTTGGAAATCCCGCGCCCGCCGTTCTCCACCACCTCGCGCATCAGCTTCGGAATCCCCTTCTCCGTTGTGAGGTCCGGAAGCAGGTCGCCCATCACGCGGTAGTACGCCTCCACGCCCATCAGGTCCATATATCGAAATGGTCCCGCGAACGGAATCCACCACCCCACGTCATTGCGCAGCGAGCGGTCAACATCCTCCACCGTACACACGCCCGACTCCACCAAATGACAAGCCTCGCGAAACATGGCATAGGAAATGCGGTTCGTGATGAATCCTCGAATCTCCTTCCGCAGCACCGAAGGTTCTTTCCCCCACAGCGGAGCAAGCGCGGCAATCCGGTCCAGATACTCCGTCGCGGTCCGCCCGCCGGGAATGATCTCCATGAACCGCGTCACGTGCGCCGGCTCATCCCAATGCACTCCCAGAATTCGCTCCGGATGCGCTGCGCCTTCCTGCAACAGCGAAACGGGAAGCGCCGAAGTGTTCGACGCTAGAATGCAGTCCGCCGAGACAACGCGCTCCGCATCTCGCAGCAGTTGCCGCTTCAGTTCCAGGTTCTCCGTCACAGATTCAATAACGATCTCGGCGTCGGCAATCTCATTGAGGTTTGCTGTCATCCTGAACCCGCCCATTACCTTTTCTGACGGTTCGCCCAGCAGACCCTCCTGGTTCATCTCCCGCAGCAGCGCCTCAATTTTCTCCGGCACAAACGCGCTCGCTTCCAGATCGTTGGTCACGCCCGTCACCTTGTGCCCCGCGGCAAGCAGGCACGCTGCGATGCTGCGCCCCATTAACCCAAGTCCAATCACCGCCACCGGCCCAGGCCGGAGATTTTCGCCGCTCATTGTCGGTCCTCTCTACTCACTAAAATCCATTCGCGCGGGCGCTCGCCGGAACCCGCCGGTAATCGCCGCCAGATACAGAATCCCGATCAGCACCCACGCGCCGCCAATCCACTTCGCCAGATGCGGCAGGCTCCACCAGATCGCTCCGCAGAAGAGCAGCGCTCCCACCGGAGCGACCAGATCGCGCAGGAAATTCCGCTCACGCCGCATTACATAAAAGGTCTTCACCACCGCCGCGTTCACGCCCATAAAGGCGAGGAACGCTCCAAAGTTCAGAACCTCGGCGGCGTGTTCATAACTCAGCGTCAGCGATCCGCAAATTGTGACGGCGCCGATCAGCAATATGTTGAACACCGGCGTGTTCGTCGCCCCTGCCAGCCGTCCGAACGCGCGGCGCGGAAGCACCCCATCGCGGCCCATTCCATAGAGCAGGCGCGCCGCTCCCACCTGTCCTGTGAGCGCGGTGCCTATGCACGCAACAAATAGCGTGACGGCCATCGCCTGGAACAGCCACGGCCCTCCCGCGCGGCCGCACACGTCCAGAAACGCCGTCTCCACATTCGGAAAATTGTTGTATGTCGGCCACACCCGCGCCGCCAGATAAATCTGCACCGCGCTAAACACGCCCGTAATGGCGCACACCAGAACCGTGGCAATCAGTACGTTCTTTCGCGGATTTTTCACGTCCTCGGCCAGCGTGGTCACACCATCGAACCCGATATACGTCAGCGCTGCGAATGAGGTCGCGGTGAAGATCGCCCCCAAATGAAATGTTGAAGGATTGTAAATTGGCTTAAAGCTGAACAGCGCCGACGTCCCGCCGTGCAACGCAAGATAGTGCACCGCCGCCACAAAAAACACCGCGATCACCGCGCACATTCCGCATAGCAGGACAATGTTCCACCGCGCAGTCGAGCGGATGCCGCGCAGGTTCAGCCCCGTCGTCAGCAGCACGAGAACCACAACCCACACCGCGTATGGAACGTGCGGCACAATCCGCGTCAGCGTAATGGCTGCATAAATCGTGCTGACAATCGGAATAATCAGATAGTCCAGCACCATACCCCATCCGGCAATGAATCCCAGATGAACGTTCAGCCCGCGCGAAACGTAGGTGTAAGCCGACCCCGCCGATGGATACACCGAGGCCATCCTGCCGTAGCTGATGGCCGTCAGCATCATGGCGCACATGGCGATCAGCACCGTGGTAACCATGTGGCCCTGAGACAACTGCTGCGCCACGCCGAACAGCCCCACGGCGGCGATGGGTTGGATAAGCACGACCCCGTAAAACACAAGGTCCCACAGCCCCAGCACGCGCCTGAGTTCCGTTGCTTCCGCCGTGCTGGACAAAGATGCCTCGCTCATGCGCGGTTTCACTCTTCGGTTGACTTTACCCTATCGCTGTCCGACCATGGATGCGAGTATCATTTGAAACCGTAAGGTTCAATACAAAAATACATCAGGAGCGCCGTGGACCACCAGACCCAAGTTTCCCAGCCATTCTCCCCCGCATTGCACGAACAAAAAGTCCGCGCAAAAACCGGAGGCTCGCTTGAGCGCTGGCAACGCGCCTCGCGCAGCCTTGCCGGAGGAGTTTCCAGCGGCCTGCGCCGCTCCGCCTTCCCGCATCCGCTCTACTTCACGCATGGCAGCGGCGCAAAACTCTATGACGTGGACGGCAACGAATACCTCGACTACACGCTCGCCTGGGGGCCGAACATTCTCGGCAATGCGCCCGCCGAAGTCGTCGAAGCCGTGCGCGAAACCATCCAGAACGGCCTGACCTTCGGCGCGCAGCACGACCTGGAATACGAAGTCGCCGAGATGCTTACGCAGATCATCCCCTGCGCCGACCGCGTCTGCTTCGCCAACAGCGGCACGGAAATCGTGCAGGTCGCGCTTCGTCTGGCTCGCGCCGCTACGGGACGCGCGAAGTTCCTCAAGTTTGAAGGTCACTACCACGGCTGGGACGACAGCGTTTTGCAAAGCTATCACCCCTCCGCCGAGCAGCTTGCCGCTGGCAATGGCGCGCCCATTTCAGTCGGCGCGGGACAGATCCCCGCTGCCTCAACCGTCGTCGCGCAATGGAACAATCCCGACAGCGTGCGCGAAGCCTTTGAAAAAAACCCCGGCGAAATCTCCGCCATCATCTGCGAGCCGCTCCTGTGCAACAGTGGCTGCATCGCGCCGCAGCTGGGCTTTCTCGAATTCCTTCGCGACATCACGACCCAAAACGGCGCGCTGCTGATCTTTGATGAAGTCATCACCGGGTTCCGCCTCGGCCTCGCTGGAGCGCAGGGCTTCTACGGAATCACGCCCGATCTCGCCACCTATGCCAAGGCCGTCGGCGCGGGCGCGCCGCTCAGCGTACTCGCCGGACGGCAGCAATATATGGAACTGATCGAGTCCGGCAAAGTCGTCCACGCCGGAACGCTGAATGGGAACCTCATCGCGCTTTCCGCCGCACGCGCCGCGCTCACTTTCCTCATGCGCGACGCGGATGCGATCTACGGCAACCTGTTTCGCCGGGGCGAACGCCTGCGGGACGGCATCCTCTCCATCCTCCGCGAACACGGGCACCAAGTTTGCGCGGCGGGCGAAGGCCCCGTCTTCCATCTGGCGTTTATTGCGAAGCAGCCGCGCACCTATCGCGATCTGCTCGCCGCAGACGCGCGCGCCTACCGCGACTTTCTGCTGGCCCTTCAGGATGAGGGTGTAATGCCCTTGCCCGACGGACGCTGGTATCTTTCCACCGCGCACACGGACGACGACATCGACGCTACGCTCGAAGCCGTCCGCCGCGCGACGGAATAAGCATTAGGCCGCTCCGGTGCATTGCGCCAGAGCGGTTCCCTACTTCACCGGTAGATACGCCACGCAGTCAATTTCCACCTTCATTCCCGGTTCCACCAGCGTTGCCTGTACGGTGGTGCGCGCCGGGGCCGTGCCCTCGAAGAACGCGGCATAGACTTCGTTCATCGCGCTGAAGTCCTCCGCCTTGGCCAGAAACACGCCGCACTTCACAATGTTCCGCTTGCTCGCGCCGCAGCCCTTCAGCACGCGCTCCACATTCTCAAGCGTCAGCCGTGTCTCGCCGCGAATATCGCTAAACACAAATTCCTGGGTCGCGGGATCGATCGGCCCCTGTCCCGACGCATACAGAAAATCTCCCGCGCGGACCACCTGCGAATACGCTCCCTTGGGCGACGGAGCATCCTCAATGCTGATGCGCTCAACCTCGCTCATCGTTCTTCCTCCTGCATAGAATCGGTCTCAATAGATATATACTACGTTCAATAGAAACACACCCACTGCTCTGCAAAGCGAGGTTCTGTTGGCCAATTTTCTCTTTACCGGCGGCACCATCATCGATGGCTCGGGAGCCCCGCCCGTTCAGGCCGATATCCTTACCCAAGGCGATCGCATCGCGAACATCGGCCTCGGCCTCGCTTCTCAACCTGCTCCCGGCGTCACCCGAATCGACTGCACTGGCCTCACGCTCGCTCCCGGATTCATCGACTCCCATACCCATTCCGACCTCCAGGTTGTGGAAGGCCGCACGGAAAAGCTGCACCAGGGCGTGACCACGGAAGTGGTGGGAAATTGCGGCTTCTCCGCCTACCCGCCCGCGCGCGATCCCGCCGAGCTTCGCTCCTTCGCCAACGGAATCTTCTGCGGAGACGACGCCTGGGGATGGCCCTCTACTGAAGCCTACCTCCGCGCCATCGAAGCCAGCCGCACCGCGAATGTGGCTTCGCTGGTCGGCCACGGATCGCTGCGCATCGCCGTCGCGGGCAACCGGCAAGGTCCGCTCACAGAATCCGAGCTTTGCTCCATGGAAAGCCTGCTTGCGGAAGCGCTCTCCGCCGGCGCCGTCGGCTTCTCCACCGGACTAATGTATGCGCCCGGCTCCAGCGCGCTCACCGACGAGTTACAGCGCCTCTGCAACGTAACAGCAAAACACGGCGGCATTTACACCAGCCACATCCGCTCCTATTTTTCGGGACTTGTCGACGCGGTCGAAGAGCAACTTAATCTCGCACGCCGCAGCGGAGGCCGTCTCCAGATTTCACATCTTCAGGCCGTCGGCGCGAACAATTGGCATCTGCAAGCCAAGGCCATCGAAGCCATCGAGCAGGCCCGAACCGAAGGGGTCGATGTCGAGTTCGACTGCTACCCTTACGTCGCCGGCTCCAGTGTGCTCACGCAAGTGCTGCCACAGAGCGCGCTCGACGGCGGTCTTCCCGCGCTCATAGCGAGGCTGCGCAACTCGGCCCAGCGGCAGGCCATTCGCGAAGAAACACTGCGCATTATTCCCTGGCGCTGGTCAGACATTCACATTTCTTCCGTCGGGTCCGAACGGAACCTCGGCTCAATTGGCAAAACCCTCGAAGAGATTGCCATCGAGCTCCGCTGCGAGCCGGTGGACGCCATGCTTGATCTGCTGCTTGAAGAAGAAGGCGACGCCAACATGCTCTGCTTCAACCAGAGCACCGAGAACCTGCGCGCCAGCCTCAGCCATCCGTGCGCCACCATTATCAGCGACGGCTTTTACGTCAAGGGCCGCCCGCATCCGCGCCTGCACGGGACTTTTCCTCTGCTGCTCGGGACCATCTCGCGGCAGCGCGGCTGGCTTACTCTTCCTGAAGCCGTACACAAGATCACCGGCAAACCCGCCGCGCGCTACGGGCTCAAGCAGCGCGGCCTGCTGAAGCCCGAATACTTTGCGGACATCGTCGCCTTCCGCGCTGATGCAGTCGACAGCCCGGCCACTTATGAGTCGCCGGAACTCGCCCCCATCGGCATTGAGTTTGTCTACCGCAACGGACAACCCACTCCGTTTGCCAATTGAGACCACAAGACGAGGATGCGATGCTGGCCAATGTGAAGACCAAAAGCCGGGCCGCCAAAAAGCAGCTCCCGAAGAAGCCCAGCCACGCCGGAAGATATTCCGTTCCGGTCGTGCGCAGCACCTTCCGCATTCTTGAGGAGCTCTCCCAGGCCGGGCTTCTCGGTCTGAACGAACTCACCCGCAGCACTGGAATCTCCAAGTCCACTGTCTTCCGCATTCTCAACACGCTTCAGGAAATGGGCTACGTTCTGCGCGACGACGGTGGATACCGCATCAGTCCCACCCTGGGCCGCTTGGCGGGCGAGGAAGCCTCCAGCGAAGCGCTGCGGCGGCTGGCGCTTCCGGCTATGCTCGGCCTGCGCGACCAATACGGCGAAACCGTGAACCTCGGCGTGCTCAGCTTTGACAAAGTGACCTATCTGGAAGTCGTGCCCAGCGAGTTCGCCCTTCGTCTGGAAGAGCGCCGGGGCGCTTCCGTTCCCGCGCACGCCAGCGCTCTCGGTAAGGCCATCCTCTCCTTCTCCCCGCGCAATGCCGTGCATGCTCTCATTAACGGACGCCCGCTGGAGATCATCACGCGCAACACCATCTCCAATCCCGACGAGTTTCTAGCCGAACTGAAGCGGGTCCGCCACGCGGGCTTCGCCTTCGACCGTGGCGAAGGCTCTCTGCTGGCCATCTGCATCGGCGCGCCCATTCTCGACGCGCAGGGGAACGCCGTCGCCGCCATGAGCATCTCCGGCCCTGCCTCGCGTTTCAACCCTCGCAAAGATTCTCCCGTCGTCACGTCGCTGCTGAAGGCGACCTCGGAGCTTTCCGCAAAAATCGCGCGCCCCTAGCCGGACTCCGCGGTTGACAACCCATTGCGCCATCCCTGATTTTATTAGTGACTTTATTTCCCTAATGACGGAGATACTCTGATGCAACGCCGCTTGCTCCAGCCGCTGGCCCTCCTCTGCCTCGCGTTTTTCTGCTTCCAGGCTGCTCTGGCCCAGGACGGCGGCATTTCCAAAATCCCGCTTGGGCAGCTTGACCCGGCGCGCACCGTCGCGCAACCGCAGCTTTTTTCGTCATTCCACAAGCCGCTGCCGGAGCAGTACATCTGGACCCGCGAAGATTCGGCTGTCGGCCAATCCACTTTCATCCGCTACGAGCGTCCTGGCGTGAATGACAAAACCGCGCCGCATTATTTTCGCGTCAGCTTCAACGTGTCCGCCGTTCCGAAAGGCGCGACCCTCTACATCGCCGGTCCCCACTCCGTTACCGCGTATGTGAACGGGACTCTCGCCGGACACGTGGTGGGAAACAACCTCAACCCGCTCGGCATGCACGTCTTCCAAATGAACGTGGCGCATCTGCTCAAGCCGGGACAGAACGTGCTGGCCCTCCAGGTGGTGCGCGGGCGTGGCGTTCATGGCTTCCTCAACAGCGCTCTGGCCATGCAGCAGGTTTTCGGCGAGATATTGGTCGCAAAAATTATTCCCGCCGCTCCCGGCGTGGACGCTCCCGCCATTCTCATCAGCGGTCCGCAGTGGAAGGGCACGCTCCACGCTTCCTCTGGATGGCAGCGCCCGGACTATGACGACTCAGCCTGGCCCACGGTCGCCGCCCTTAGCCCCATTGAAGGCTCCATCGATCTGCTCCAGTGGAACGCCGATGCCGGTCTCTACGACTGGCCCGGTTACGAAGGCGCTTCGCCCTTCCTCGCGCACATGTATCTGCCCGCCGCAAAAGTTGACGATGTGCAGACGGGCCGCAGCAGCTTTGAAAATCTCGACGCTCTCACCGATGCCTCACCCAGCGGCGATTTTGCCGTAAAGCTCGGCAACATCGCTCCCGGTACAGAATTCGCGCCTGAGATCACGCTGGACTTTGGCCGCGAGGTGAATGGCCGCGTCGAATTTGTGTCGGACTCCGACTCGCAAGCCGTCGTCTCCATCCAGTACGGAGAATCCAAAGGTGCGGCGGACAACGAACCATACCTCGGAGTCAACGTCCTTCGTATCCCCCCGCACGGTTCGGCGCACGGGCCTAAATCGGCCTTCCGCTATGCGCGCATCCGCTTCCTCGCCGGCGGGCCTGACCTGAAATTCAAGACCATCCATCTCGAAGACATCTATTATCCGGTCAAGTATGAAGGCTCCTTCGAGTCTTCCGACCCGCTGCTGAACCGCATCTGGGAGACCGGGGCCTACACCGTCCATCTCTGCATGCAGGACGACATCTGGGACGCGCCCAAGCGCGACCGCGGTCGCTGGATGGGCGACACCGACGTCAGCGGGCACGTGAGCGACACCATCTTTTTCGATCACTTCCTGCTCAAAGACACGCTCTCGCACCTGATCGGCGACGCTCCCGTTCAGCAGCACGTGAACGGCATCCCCGGTTACTCCTCGTTCTGGCTCACCGAGCTGGAGAATTACGAGCGCCACACCGGAGACACCGCCTACCTGCGGCAGGTCCACGCACGACTGGTGCAATTGCTCGACTTCATGGACAAGGAATTTAACGCCCAGAACCAATTCATTGACCGCACCGGCGCGTGGCTGTTTGTGGACTGGGCTCCTGAACTCAATGGCGACACTCCGGAGGCCCGCATCGCCACCACCATGGAGTACGCGCGCGCCTATCTCGCCGGGGCTGCCCTGCTCCGCCAAATCGGAGATAACGCCACCGCCGCCCACTTTGAAACCCGCGCGGCGCAACTCAAGCAGGCACTTCAGCACTCGGCGTGGTCACAAGCCAATGGAGACTTTGGCCCGCGCTGGCAAACCAACGCCATGGCCGTGATCTCCGACGTCGCCAACCCCAGCCAGTACCCCTCCATCTGGAATTACGTTCTCTCGCACGTTGGCGAGCCTACCATCCGGCCCAACGTCATCACCCCGTACTACGGCGCCTACGTGCTTGACGCCATGGCGAAAATGAATCACCGCGCCGACGCGCTCAAGTGGATCCGCGAATACTGGGGCGGAATGATTGACGAGGGCGCAACCAGCTTCTGGGAAGCCTATGACCCGGCGTGGCCCAAGGGCAATCCTCACGCGAGCCTCCAGGCCGACAACGGCACTGGATACTTCGTGAGCCTCGCTCATGGATGGTCCACCAGCCCAACCTACTGGCTTATGGAGCAGGTGCTCGGCATCCAACCCACTGCCGAAGGCTTCAGCAAAACCATCATCCGCCCCGACCTTGTTGATCTGAAGTGGGCGCGCGGCCAGGAGCCGACTCCGCACGGCCTGCTCAAGGTAGACCTCCGCAACCAGAACGGCATGGTCGCCTCCATTGACCTGCCTGCGGGCGTCAATACCACCGTGCTATTTCCCATCACAAAAGGAGCGAGCAGCGTCACCGTGAATGGCACGCCCCGCAAAGGAAGGCTGGCGGAGAAGGGCTCGCGCATGGCCATCACGCTCGACCAGCCCGGACACTACGAATTGCGATAGGAACGAGCATTCAGCGATCAGCGGTCAGCGTTCTAACAACACGCGGCACCGCCGACTGAGCACTGAACCTGATCGCTGGTCGCTGACCGCTATCTTGTGGAGACCGTCACCGCTGTCGTCTCGTTCGCCTTCATGTAATTGCCGTAGCCAACAACCATGGTCGAGACCACCAGCACCAGCAGCCCGGCCCACACCAGTCCGCGCGCCCGGCGGCTCGTGCCGCGCCACTCCTTCAGCGCGAAGCCCCAGATCGTCCCGAAAATAATGATGCTGGCCATATGCAGCGTCCAACTGGAGAAATCATATTTCCCCATCTTCGTCTCGCCCATGCTGTAGAAGAAAAACTGGAAGTACCAGATCACTCCGGCGAGCGCCGCCAACGAATAGTTCATCACCATCATCGCGGCCTTCAGGCGTTCCCGCCGCCCGAGGAGCCGCGGCTCATCCACCGTCGGTGCGGGCGCTCCGGCCAGTTGATTCGCTGAGCGATTGCGCGCCAGCAGAATCACGCACCAAATGAAATTGGTCGTGAACCCTCCCCACAGCACCACCACCAGCACCGGAAGGTTCTGCCACAGGTCGGCCCCATGATGAATCAGAAGCTGGCCCCGCGCGACCTCCGCAATCGGCTTGCCTGAAGCCAGTCCGTAGGCGAAGCACGCGCTCATCACTCCGGAGAGAATCGAGACCGCGATTCCCTTTCCATACTGGAACTCCTCGACCGAAGCCTGCTTCTCCTCCGTGGTCAATTCTTTTTCCTTGGCCCTGCCCGCCCAGCCGCTGAAAAAAATTCCGATCACGCAGATTCCGATCCCCGCCAGAATCACCTGCCCCGGTGCATGATGCACGATTGCGCCGATCTCTCCGCTGAAAATCGGCGGCATCAACGTGCCGAAGACCGCGCACAGGCCAATCACAATCGGATACGCCAGCGCAAAACCCAGATACCGGATCGACAGCCCGCAGGTCAGCCCGCCAATGCCCCACAGGCATCCCCAAAAATACGAGTAGTAGAGGCTCGACGCGGGCGATGCCTGCAGGATCCCGAACAGGTTCGGCACCAGCGCCAGCGCAATGGCCATCGGTGCGATGATCCAGCTAAAGACGCCCTGCACCAGCCAGTAGGTCTCCCACGACCAGCGCTTGATGCCCTTGAAAGGCACATAGCAGCTTGCGGACGCCAACCCGCCCAGCCAGTGATACACAACTCCCAGAAACGGATTGGCTCCCAATCGATTCCAGCTCCTCTATTCGCCAAGAATACTTGGCATCATCATAATGAAGCCGGATAGCCTCTGGAAATTTAATTTCTATTGAACTCGCCTAAAGCCGCCAGTGCCAAAATTAGCTGTCGAAACCCGCTGCTGATCTGGTAATCTATCCGATGTTTCAATAGATATTTATTCTCATCTGTAAATTTGGAACGGTAAAACACATGCGGGAACAAGAAAAAGCGGATCGCATCCACAAAGCTCTGGACACCTTTCGCATCGAGCTGCCTTCCTGGGGATTCGCCAACACCGGCACCCGTTTCGGCAAGTATCTTCAACCCGCCGCCGCCTCCAGCCTCGAAGAAAAATTCGCCGACGCAGGCATGGTGCATCAGCTTACCGGAGCCAGCCCCTCGCTCGCCTTGCATGTCGAATGGGACCTGCCGCGCGGCCTCGGCGATGTTCCCGAAGTTCGCTCCCTTGAGAAAAAATACGGCCTCCGCGCCGGGTCCATCAATCCCAATCTCTTCCAGTCACAGGACTACAAATTCGGCTCCATCTGCAATCCCGATCCGGCCATTCGCGCTAAAGCGACCGATCACCTGCTGCTCTCGGTCGAACTAGGCAAACGGCTCGGCTCGTGCGATCTTTCCCTCTGGGTCGCGGACGGCTCGAATTATCCCGGCACGCAGAGCATTCGCAAACGCATTGAGTGGATGACCGAGGCGCTCACAACGGCCCACGCCGCGCTCGCCCCCAACCAGCGCATGTTGATCGAGTACAAGCCTTTCGAGCCGGCCTTCTACCACACCGACATCGCCGACTGGGGCATGGCCACGGAGCTCGCCCGCGCCGCCGGCCCTCAGGCTCGCGTCCTTGTCGACACCGGTCATCATTATCAGGGCCAGAACATTGAGCAGATCGTCGCTTGGCTGCTGCACCTCAACCTGCTTGGCGGATTCCACTTCAACGACCGCCGTTATGCCGACGACGACCTCACCCTCGGCTCCATCGACCCCTATCAGGTCTTCCGAATCTTCCACGAAATCCTGAACGATCCCGCCGCCATCTCCAGCGTCGCCTTTATGATCGATCAGAGCCATAACCTCAAGGGAAAAATCGAAGCCATGGTCCAGACCGTCTGCACCGCGCAGGAGTTGTTCGCCCGCGCCGCTCTTGTCGACCGTGAGCGCCTCGCTGAACTTCAGCAATCATGCAGTCTTGTCGAGGCGGAAGAGTTGTTCCGCTCCGCTTTCTGGGAAGATGTGCGGCCGGTTGTCCGCGAATGGCGACGCGCTCACAAGCTCAACGAAGACCCGCTGCAGGCTCTCGCCGAATCCGGCTACGTCGATCGCATTGCCCGCGAGCGCGGAGAGAAAAACGCCTGCGCCGCCGCTTCCTACGCATGAGCGTGATCGTTTCATTAGAGGAAACAACGCACACCGGTGCTAAACTTTTCCGTAATGAAATCAGGCTCGAAGAAGAAGGACCACAAAAAAGCCACTAAGCGCCTCTACCTTATCCCCATCCTGTCCAAGGCATTGGACATTATCGAGCTGCTCCAGACGGAAAAATCTCCCATGGGGCTTGAGGCGATCTATCAGCGCACCCGTTTTTCCAAAACAAGCGTCTACCGCATCCTGCAAACCCTGGTGCATCGCGGATATGTCGCGCGGACCAGCGATGGCCTCTACCGCCTCGTAAGCCTGCCCATGAAGATGCGTTTCGGCTTCGCTAGCCAGAGCGCCGAAATGCCTTTCTCCGAAGCCGTGACCGCAAGCCTGAGATCTGCCGCAGCCGCTTCCGGCGTTGACCTTCAGGTACTCGACAACAAATACGACGCCGCCACCGCCCTCAAGAATGCCGAGGATTTCGTGCGCTCGCAGGTCGATCTCATCATTGAATTTCAAATCGACCGCCAGATTGCTCCGGTCATCGCCGACAAAATCGCCGCCGCCGGGATTCCTCTCATCGCCATCGACATCCCGCATCCGCACGCCACCTTCTTCGGAGTGGACAACTACCGCGTCGGTTTTGACGCCGGCGAAATGCTTGCCGAGCACGCGCTGAGCGCGTGGGGTGGAAAGGCATGCTGGGTCCTCGGGCTCGATCTCGAAGAGGCCGGGACCCTCGTCCAGAGCCGCATAACCGGCGCCTTCGACGGAGTGCGCTCCAAGCTCCCCAACCTGCCGGTCGAGTCGTTCGTCCGCATCGATGGCCGCGGGATGCGCGACAAAAGCCACCGCGTGGTAATGGATTTTCTCTCCCGCCATCCTCGCGATCGCAACATCCTGATCGCGGCCGCCACCGATACCAGCGCCCTTGGCGCGCTCGATGCGGTCAAGGAATCCAGGCGCGCAAAGCACGTCGCCATTATCGGTCAGGACTGCATTCCCGAAGTCGCCGAGCAGATGCTGCTACCCGGCAGCCCCATCATCGGCTCCGTCTCGCACGAAGCGCAGAACTACGGCCCGCGCATCATCGAAATCGCGCTCTCGCTCCTGCGCGGACGCACCGTCCCGCCCTACAACTACGTCAGCCATAAGCTCATCACGCCGGAGATGCTTCGCACCGCCCCGAACGGCCATAGTTCCCTATAGAAATAGTTGCTGTATTGTTTTTTGTATGTTAAACAGAGAGGGAATGCAAAACGACCGCCCTCTGAAACTCCACTTCCTCGAAGACCGCTGGGACGAGAAAACCGCCGCCGCGCTCGACGACCCGGACCTGCTCCGCTACCGCTCCAACCTGCTCGGCTCCGATCTGCGCATCACCAACTTCGGAGGTGGCAACACCAGTTCCAAGCTCGAGCAGCCGGACCCGCTCGACGGCTTCCCGCGCAAAGTCCTTTGGGTCAAAGGCAGCGGCGGAGATCTCGGCACCATTCAGCGCGGCGGCTTCGCCACGCTTTATCTCGACAAGCTGCTCTCGCTCGAGTCACGGTATCGCGGCGTGCAGTTTGAAGATGAAATGGTGGACCTGTACCCGCTCTGCGCCTTTGGCCGCAACAGCGTCGCTCCATCCATCGACACGCCTCTGCACGGCTTCCTGCCTTTTCCCCACGTGGACCATCTCCATCCAGACTGGGGCATCGCGCTCGCCGCCGCCGCCAATGGCCGCGAAAAAATGGCCGAATTCAACCAGCGCTTCGGCCATCATCTTGTCTGGCTTCCCTGGCAGCGCCCGGGCTTTGAGCTGGGAATGATGCTTCGCAAGGCCGCCACCGAGAACCCCGGCTGCGACGGCATCGTCCTCGGCGGACACGGCCTGTTCACCTGGGGAGACACCCCGCGCGAGTGCTACCGCAACACCCTCGCCATAATCGACCAGCTTGGGCAATTCGTCGTCGAACACGCCGAGAAGCTCTGCGGCAAGCTCTTCGGCGGCCCCCTAGTCGAAACCCACCCCGACCAGCAGGAAATTGCGCTCTCCATATTTCCTTACATCCGTGGGCGAGTCTCCGCGCAAAAGCGCCTCATCGGGACCTTCACCGGTTCAGAGGAAGTCCTTCGCTTCGTCAACTCCCGCGACGCGGAACGGCTCGCGTATTTGGGCACAAGCTGCCCCGACCACTTCGTCCGCACAAAAATCCGTCCGCTGTACGTGCCCTGGAATCCGTCTGAAAGCGTCGAGGCCCTTCGCTCGAAAGTCGACGCCGCGCTCGAAGGCTATCGCCGCGATTACGAAGCTTACTACCGCAAGTTCGCTGACTCTTCCTCGCCAGCCCTGCGCGATCCGAACCCAACTGTCGTGCTCATTCCCGGCATCGGCATGTTCAGCTTCGGCAAAAACAAGACCGAGTCCCGAATCACCGGAGAGTTCTACGTCAACGCCATCCACGTTATGGAAGGCGCGTCATCGCTCCAGTCCGGAAACCCGCCCGCGACGCTTCCGCAGTCCGGCCCCGCCGCCGACACTTCACTCTTCCAGGTTCACTCCAACTACGTTGCGCTGCCGCTCTCCGAGGCATTTCGCATTGAGTACTGGGCGCTCGAAGAGGCAAAGCTCCGACGCCAGCCGCCGGAAAAGGAACTCAGCCGCCAGATCGCTTTGGTTGTTGGCGGAGGCAGCGGCATCGGGCGCGAAGTCGCCCGCCTGGCCTGCGAGCGCGGCGCGCACGTCATCATCGCCGATCGCGACCTTGAAGCCGCCAAGCAGTCGCTGTGCGAAGCCTCTCCCGCCGCCGGAAAAGAAAGTGCGCTGGCCCTTCCCATCGACATCACGAGTCGAGAAGCCATCCGGCAGGCGATTCGACAGACCGTCTCCCACTATGGCGGAATCGACATTCTCGTCAACACCGCCGCGCTCTTTCCTTCTTCACCCGATGCCCGCATCCGCGACGAGCAGTGGGCCTCTACTCTTGCGATTAACGTCACGGCCAACCATCTTCTCGTCGACGAGGCATCCAAAATTTTCACCGATCAGGACCTGGACGTTTCCATCGTTCTCACCAGTTCCGCCAACGCCGTTGTCGCCAAGCGCGGCAGCGAAGCTTACGACGTCAGCAAGGCCGCGGTCAGTCATCTCATCCGCGAAATGGCCGTAAGCCTCGCTCCTAAAGTTCGCGTCAACGGAATCAGCCCCGCGACTGTTGTGAGGGGTTCGACCATGTTCCCGCGCGACCGCGTCATCGCCTCGCTGACCAAATACAACATCGCCTTCGATCCATCCTCCAGCGACGACGAACTCCGCAACCTTCTCGCCGGCTTTTACGCTAAGAGGACCCTAACCCATCAGCCCATCGATCCAGTCGATTGCGCCAACGCCATTCTTTTTCTCGCCGGACCCCAGGCCCGCTGCACCTCAGGACATCTGATTCCTGTTGACGGAGGTCTCGTCGAGGCGTTCCTGCGATGAGCCCGCAACACCGCGCCGTCGTCGCTATTGATCTTGGCGCGGAGAGCTGCCGTGTCTCGCTCCTCCGCTGGAACGGCGGCAATCCTGAAGTCACGCTCGCGCACCGCTTCCCGAACGGGCCGGTGCAGCACGAGGACAATCTCCGCTGGGACCTCGACGCAATCTGGACAGGAATCAACGAAGGCCTGCGCCGCGCAGCCGATCTCGCTCCCGAGGGTATCGCCTCTATCGGCGTGGATGGATGGGCCGTTGACTACGTACGGCTCAATCCCGAGGGGCAGCCGCTCGCGCCGCCCTTTTGCTATCGTGACCCTCGCAACGCAGCCGCTGAAGCGCACGCGCTCCAGAAAATCAGCGCCGAGCGCCTGTATCAACTCACCGGCATTCAGAGTCTCAGCTTCAACACTCTCTACCAACTCTGTGCCGACAACGCTTCGGGTATAAGCCGCAGCGCGCCCTGGATCAATCTGCCCGAATACATTCTTTACCGGCTCGGCGGACGCAGGGTCTCCGAATACACCAACGCCACGCATACCGGCCTTATCGATCTGGAAACCCAAAAATGGTCCCCGGAGATTTTCTCCGCACTCGGCCTCAACCTCGCCGCCGCGCCCGAACTCGTTTCCCCCGGCAAAGATATAGGCAAGCTCTCCGGCCCGCTCGCCGCGCTTCTTGCCTTCCGCAACACGCGCCTCATCGCTCCCGCCTGTCACGACACTGCCTCCGCCATCGCCGGAGTTCCCGCGAGCGACGGCACTTGGGCCTACATCAGTTCCGGAACCTGGTCTCTCGTCGGTGCCATTCTGCCCCGCGCCTGCACCCAGGCGGGCACTCGCGAGCGCGGCTTCACGAATCTTGGAGCCGCCGGAGGAGGCGTTTGCTTCCACGTCAATGTCAACGGAATGTGGCTGCTCTCGCAGTGCATGAAGCGTTGGCGCGAACAGGGAGCATCACTAGATCTCCACTCCCTCATTGCCGACGCGGAAAAGCTTCCTCCGCCCGGCCCTCTGCTTCAGGTCGATGATCCCGAACTGCTTCTGCCCGGCGACATGCCCCATCGCATCAATCTTCAGCGGCAGCGCCTCGATCTGGCCGCATTGCCCGAATCTCCCGCTTCCGCGCCCGCCTTCGCCAGCCTCATCTTTCACAGCCTCGCCGCGCGTTACGCGGAGATACTTTCCGCTCTCCCCACTCGACCCGATGAAATCTTCATCGTCGGCGGAGGAAGCCGCAATCGATTCCTGAACCGGCTCACCGAGAAAGCATCCGGGATCCGTGTCTCCGTGGGGTACGTCGAAAGCTCCACGATCGGGAACTTCGCCATCCAGCTCGCGGCGCTGAATCAATTCGCTCGACCAACTGCGGAGAACATCGCTTACTGGGCGCGGGTTCTCAAAGATGCATAATTGCATGAGGAACCTCCGCCTTCATGAAATTGATCCGTAACTTTACGACCTCCCTGCTTGCGCGCAGCGTTCTGGCCTTGCTGCTTTTGGCGCCGTTGTGCGCGACCGCCGCCCCAAAGCATCCACGCGCCGTTAGCGCCGCCGGCGGACATTTCATCGTCAACGACAAGCCGGTACAAATCATCTCCGGTTCTGTCCATTACACGCGCATTCCCCGGCCCTATTGGCGGGCCCGGCTGCAAATGGCAAGAGCCATGGGTCTCAACGCAATCTCCGTCTACGTCTTCTGGAACGTGCATGAGCCGCGCCCCGGCCAGTGGAATTTCTCCGGTCAATACGATGTTGCGGAGTTCGTTCGCATGGCGCAGCAGGCCGGACTGTACGTCATCCTGCGCCCCGGCCCTTACGTATGTGCCGAGTGGAGCTTGGGCGGCTATCCGGCGTGGCTGCTCAAGAACGGCAAGATGCGCGTGCGCACGACCGACCCCGCGTATCTGCGCGCGGCGCAAGACTACCTGAATCACCTCGGGCAACAACTCAAGCCTCTGCTCTGGACCAACGGCGGCCCCATCCTCGCCGTCCAGGTTGAAAACGAATACGGCTCCTTCGGCAAAAACAAGCAGTATCTGGAAGCCGTCAAGCACATGGTCATCAAGGCTGGCCTTGGAGACGCACTCCTTTACACAGCCGACGGCCCCGGCCTGTGGGGAGGCGCGCTGCCGGAACTGCCGGAAGCCATCGATGTCGGTCCTGGTTCCGTGCAGGATGGGTTCAAGAGGCTGCTTGAGTTTCGCCCCCACTCTAGCCTCATGTACGTGGCCGAATACTATCCCGGATGGTTCGACTCGTGGGGCCAGCGGCACCAGAAGGGCGCGCCGGTTGCCAAGCAGATCCAGGACCTCGACTGGATTCTCTCCCACGGCTACTCGGTCAACCTTTATATGTTTCATGGCGGCACCGACTGGGGATTTCTAAATGGGGCTAACGACAACAAACAAGGGTATCAGCCGGAAACGACAAGTTACGACTACTCCGCGCCGCTGAATGAAGCCGGCGATCCAACGCCCGAGTATTACGCCTTTCGCGAATTTTTGCGGAAGTACGCGCCCAACCACACGCTGCCGCCCGTTCCAGCGCAGGTCCCGCTTATTCAGGTCGCTCCATTCAAGCTGTCGGTTGCCGCCTCACTCTGGAACAATCTCCCCACCCCGCGCCACAGCAAGTCGCCGCTGAACTTCGATCTGTTCAATATGCAGACGGGCTACATGCTCTATCGCAGGCAAATTAACGGGCCGGTAAAAGGGGCTCTCGACATTGGAAAAGCTCGTGACTATGCCGTCGTCTACCTCAACGGGCATCGCGTAGGAACGCTCGACCGCAGACTCAATCAGCATGAGCTAAACATCAACGCGCTCGGCCCCACCGTGCAACTCGACATTCTGGTCGAAGACACCGGGCGCGTGAATTACGGCCCGCACTTCCCCACCGACCACAAGGGTCTGGTCTCCCCTGTCCTGCTGAACGGCGCGCCAATCTATAACTGGGACAATTACGCATTGCCGCTGGAGCAAGCCCCCTCACCGCAGTGGTCAAAGGCGGCAGTGTCCGGCCCCGCCTTTCATCAAGGCAGCTTCACGCTCGACAACGTCGGCGACACATTTCTCGACGTGAGCCAGTTGGGCAAGGGGCTGCTCTGGGTCAACGGACACGCCATCGGCCGCATCTGGAGGATCGGCCCGCAGCAGTCGGATTACGTGCCCGCCTGCTGGCTGCACAAGGGATCGAACACCGTCACGGTGTTTGATCTGGACGATGAAGCCGCGCCTGAAATTTCAGGCAAAGCCGAACAGGTATACGAACTGCGAACGGCGACGAACTAATACGATCCCTCCGGAAAGCGAGGAAATCAAAATACTGCGAACTCAATTTCATTCCCGCCGCGCGGTACAAATCGAAAATGATTCTATTCGTGTAACGGTCCTCGAAGAAGGAGGACACGTTGCGGAAATTACCGAAAAGGGCACAGGCGTTAATCCACTGTGGATACCACCCTGGCCTTCTATCGAGGTGTCGTCATGGTCTCCCGCTCATGCGTCGGAATATGGCGACGGCCTCGACGGAAAACCGCTCGCCGGCATCATGGGGCATAGTCTCTGTCTCGACATGTTCGGGCCGCCCTCATTTGAGGAGGAGGCTGCCGGCCTCGGCCTTCATGGTGAGGCTGGAGTCGTCTCGTGGGCAATCTCCGAAATTCCAAATGGCCTGCTTTGCCGTTGCGCGCTTCCCAACGCGCAACTCGAATTTGAGCGAAGAATCCATATACTCGGCAACTCTGTGAAATTTCAGGAAAGAGTGACCAACTTAGCTTCGCTCGACCGCGCCATAGCCTGGACCGAGCATGTTACGCTGGGGCCGCCGTTTCTTGAGCGTGGGCGAACTCAGTTTCTGGCCAGCACGAGCGCAGTGTGGCCGGCGGGTCGACTTGATTCTTTCCCCGGCAATTCCTCTCCGGCACATCTCAACCCAGCTGAACCTGAAATTCTGAGCGATGCGGACAACTCCGGAGGCTACGCCGCTTACCTTATGGATGAGTCCCGGCCATTCTCATTTTTCACGGCCTGGTCGCCAAGCTGTAGAACAGCAATCACGTATCGATGGCGCACTTCGGATTTTCCCTGGCTGGGCGTATGGGATGAAAACCGTTCTCGCAAACACGCGCCCTGGAGCGGGCGGACACTCGCGCGAGGCATGGAATTTGGAGTATCGCCGTTTCCGGAAACTCGAAGACAAATGATTGATCGACATTCGCTCTTCAACAAATCAACCTACCGGTGGATACCTTCGCGCAGTTCCCTGGCAACAGAATACGAAGCTACCGTATGTCAGGCTGACAGCCTTCCGACGGCGAGTAGCTAACTTACCGAATGTGCCACAGGCTGTAGCAAAGCACCGCCAGCACGATCGCGCTCACCCAGAAGTAGGGTCGGTCGCGCTCCATGAGAAAGCCCGCGCCCGCGAGGATGACACGCACGACCGGAGTCGCGATCAGCACCAGCAGGCCAAGCTGAATCACGCTCTCCGAACCGCCCCGCATGATTCCATGCCATATTCCGGAAGGCGTTCGCAGGTGCCCCGGCACGCCGTGGAAGTGGCTGTAGTCGGGGCGTGGGCCGGAAACGCCCAGCAGATACATGACGCCGCCAATGAGCACGATGAGCGCGGCCAGCAGCACCCCAGCCTGAAGGGTGCGCCCGATCGCAATGTCCAGCTTCTCATCCGCGAGCCGCATCAGAGCCTCCCCGCAATGCTGTTCAGGAGCATTTCCACGCCCAGCGCGACGATGACCAGCGCAAACAAAAGCCGCAGAGTATTGACCCGAGCGTGGACGAGAATCTTCGCTCCGATGAGCGAACCAGCCAGCACGCCGAGCATGACTGGCATGGCCAGTTCCGGAGCAATGTATCCGCGGCTCAGATAAATGCCCGCGCTCGCCGCCGCCGTCACGCCGATCATGAAGTTTGAGGTCGTGGTCGAAACCTTGAAGGGCAACCCCATGGCCTGATCCATGGCCACCACTTTGACCGCGCCTGACCCGATGCCCAGCAGGCCCGAAAGGGTTCCGGCGCCGAACATCAACCCGAAGCCCGTGGGCACGCGCTGCGCGATGTAGGGCTGCTTCCCTTCCGCTGAGGGAAAGCTTCCACAAAGTCGCAGCCGCTCGGCAAGCTTGTTGGGGCGGAGTTCCGCCGTGCGAGATTCTTTCTTGCGCCAGGAAGCCAGCGCGGAGTACAGCAGCACCAGCGCGAAGATAAAGCCGATTGCGTTGGTGGGAACGCGCGTCGTGAGCCATGCCCCCAGAACGGCACCCAGTGTTGTGGCGATTTCCAGAAACATGCCGATGCGCACGTTCGAGTAGCCCTCGCGCACGTAAGCCGCCGCCGCGCCGGAAGAAGTTGCGATCACCGAAACCAGCGACGCGCCAATGGCGTAGCGGATGTCCACGTGGAAAAGCAGCGTCAACACCGGAACGATGACCACTCCGCCGCCCAGCCCGGTAAGCGCGCCCAGCAGCCCCGCCGCGAGCGAGCTGAGAAAGATGAGTCCCGAAAACTCAACTGTGGTCATCTACGTGAGTATACGCAGCACCGCAACGGAGTCGGGAGTGAGCGTCAGCGAGTCCGCTTCGAGCGAAACTTCTTCGGAAGATTTCAACAGAAGTTGCGCGCGCTCTGGCATTGGAAGATGCACCGACTTCGGCGCGATACTGAACGCGACCAGTAGCCGACCGCGCCGCAGCATCAGCCAGCCTGCCTCCTCGCTGAATTCCACATCCACATTGCCGGAAATAAAATCAGGCACCGAGCGCCGCAGCGCAATCAGTTCGCGATACCAGGCCAACACGCCCGCGTGCTCCGGCCCTGCAATTTCATCCCACCGCAGCCGCGAGCGCGTGAAGGTCGTCTCGTCCTGAGGATCGGGAACCTCCTCCGGCTTCCATCCAAAGGCGGCAAACTCCTGCTTGCGGCCTTCGGAGACGAGCTTGCCCAGATCCGGCTCGTGGTCCGTGAAATACAAAAATGGAGATGAAGCCGCCCACTCCTCACCTTGAAAAATCAGCGGCACAAAAGGAGAAGCCATCACCATAGCCGCCGCAATCTTCACGCGCCCCGGAGTGGTCAGCTCGCTCAGCCGCTCCCCTTTGGCGCGGTTGCCCACCTGGTCGTGGTTTTGAGCGAAGCCCAGAAAACGCCATGGTCGAAGGCTTTTCACCGGGCGTCCGTGAATGCGGTCGCGATACGCCGAGTAGCGGCCGTCATACACAAATACCTCGCGCAGCGCCTTCGCAAGGTCGCCCATCGAGCCGAAATCCGCATAGTATCCGCTACGATCGCCGGTGAGCAGCGTGACCAGCGCGTGATGAAAATCGTCGCTCCACTGCGCGTCCAGCCCATAGCCGCCGCGCTCCGGTCCCGTGACCAGACGAGGATCGTTGAGGTCGCTCTCCGCAATCACCACATAATTGCGGCCCGTCTCGTGTTGCAGCGCGTGGACCTCGGAGCCAAGCTGCTCCATAAATCGAATCGCCGAGCGGTCCACGTAAGCATGGACCGCGTCCAGCCGCAGCCCGTCGAAGTGGTAGTCGCGAAGCCACATCTTCGCGTTGTCAATGAAGAACCGACGCGCCTCGTGGCTTCCCGCTCCCTCAAAGTTAACGGCATCGCCCCAGGGAGTGTGGTGGCTCGACGTAAAGTAAGGCCCGAAGCGTGCCAGATAATTTCCCGATGGCCCGAGGTGGTTATAGACGACATCCAGCAGTACGGCCAGCCCGCGCGCGTGCGCCGCGTTCACAAAATGCTTTAGCCCCTGCGGCCCGCCGTACGCCTCCTGCGGAGCGAACAGGTCCACGCCATCGTAGCCCCATCCTCGCGCGCCAGGAAACGAAGCCACCGGCATCAGCTCCACATGCGTAACGCCGAGCGTCTTCAAATACTCAAGCCGCTCTTCCGCCGCCGTAAAGGTGCCTTCGAGCGTGAACGTCCCGACGTGCAACTCGTAGATCACGGCCTTCTTGAGAAAGGGAGCATGCCAGTGGCTGTCCGTCCATGCGAACGCGCTCTGGTCGAGCAAGCGCGACATTCCATGCACGCCATTCGGCTGCCACGGCGACCGCGGATCGGGCAGGACAGGTTCCTGCCCATTCAGAATGAATCCATAATCCGACTCCGGTCCGGCCGCATCCACGCTGGCCTCCCACCATCCGCCGCCGGTCTGCGCCATCGGATACGCGGAGCCGCCGACCTTCACATCCACGCGCTCAGCCCTTGGCGCCCATACACGAAACAAGTGCATTCGTTAGTCCTCAAAACGAAAAATTATTCACGACCAACGAGCGTGGCCTAGGAAGCTCGTACCACGAAGGCGCGAAGCGCGATTGCCTGGATGGCAGTCCCGCTGTTGCCTCGACGGCCAGTTCTACTGTTCGTGGTAGTTCCGCATCAGCCCGCCGTCAATCACAAACGTGGAGCCGTTGATGTAGGCGGCATCGTCGGAAGCGAGAAACGCGACCAGCCCCGCCACATCGTCTACCGTCCCGAGCCGCCCCACCGGAATTTTCTTGAGCAGCGCGTCGAGCTTGGGTTTGTTCTCCAGCAGCGCCGTGTTGATAGGTGTCGAAACGGCGCCGGGGGCCACGTTGTTGATCGTAATGCCCAGCGGGCCAAGTTCGACGGCCAGGTCGCGCGTCATCATGCGCAGCCCGCCTTTGCTGATGCAGTAAGTAGCGAATCCCGGAAACGCCATGTCCTCATGCACGGAACTGATATTGATGATGCGCCCCGGCTTCTTCGCCTCGCGAAGCCGCTGCACAAAGGCCTGCGCCAGAAAAAACGGCCCCTTCAGATTTACGTGAAGGATGCGGTCGTAGTCGGCCTCCGGCGTCTCCCAGAATGCCGACTTATGCTCCATGCCCGCGTTGTTCACCAGAATGTCCGCGCTGCCGAACGCCTTCCACGCCTCATTCACCAGATTTCGGACCGCGGCCACCTGCGAAACGTCGGCCTCGCAGGTAATGCCTTTTGCTCCGGCGTCCGTCACCATCTTCAGCGTGGCGTCGGCGACATTCGGCGCGCCAATGTAGTCGATCACAACGTTCGCGCCTTCGCGCGCCAGCCGCTCGGCAATTCCCTGTCCAATTCCCTGGCTCGATCCCGTGACGATCGCCGTGCGCCCCTTGAGCATGGGCATAGTTAACACCTCCGCAGATTGAAATTCCTCCAACTGTCCATAATTCAACTTCTTCTAGGATGCGTCAAAGCCAGAAGCGGCCCGCAACGGGGCCGCCGGTGAGGAATGCCGTTCTACTAATTCTGAGCGGGTGTACTTGAAGCCGGCGTCGCGGGCTTCTGCTCGGGCTCGGACGAAGAGAGCGGTGCGGAGGCTTGCGAAGCAGCCGGGTGTGAAGCAACAACCTCCGTGGTTGAAGTTGTAAGCGCCTTTGGTTGCGCAGCGGTGGGAGCGTCGTTCGCTGAAGGCGCGGGCACAACTTTGGCTGGCCCCACATTTTCCGGCTTAGAAGCACTTGCAGCCGGCGTGGGCGCAACCTTCGCCGGAGCAACAGCCGCTCCATTCGTGGCTGGCTGCGTGGTGGGCTCCGCTGGCGCCGTATATGCCGGACGAGGCTTCGGGACCGCCGCTTCCTGCTTTTCGGTCGGCTTCTTTCCGCCGGAAATTTCCGCCGTCAGCGTCACCACGTTGACCACCGAAGGATCGTCGCGCAGTTTCACATAAAGCTCGCCGCCATCCACCGGATGCGGCACCGGCAGCACGCGCCCCGGAAACCCATCGGGAACCTGCACAGGATTCGTGAACTGCTGGTTCGGCGCGATGGAGTCCACAAGAAACAGATTTGAACCGCGCAGCTTGCAAGCCACATTGGGGTCATCATCGCACTTCAGCGATTCAAAATTCGGCAGCCTCACAAGCGTGCCCAGCGGCTGCCAGTCACCGTCCACGCCGTCCGCCACTACGCGAAAACGCAGCGGCCCAAATGCGGATGCGCCAAACGCCTTCGCCGAGTCCAGCCTTGCCACGGCGATGTGGCGGTCCTGAAGCGTTAGACCGTTGGCAAGCGTCAATGTAGTCGAGTAGGCGCCGTCCTTGGTCGCAACCTCAATCTCTTCCGCGCGGGAGAAATTCTCCGGCGTCTCAGCCTTCAGAGAAAACAGCAGCACGGCATTCTGCGGCAACTCATCCGGATTAAGAATCTGGATATTGCTCTTCGCCGCCTCGTCCCCCGCGCCGCCGTCCTCCTGCACAAACTTGCTGATGAGCGTCACGCGGGGTCGCGCCGCGTCCACCGTGGCCAACACGTCGAGCGTGCGCCCATCGCGCAGCGTGGCCACTGCCGGCAGCGTCTGCCCCGCTTGCAGCGCGCTGGCCGCTTTGGAATTCACCGCCTCCATCGCCAGCTTGTCGTCGCCCTTCGCGCTGGTCAGCGTTCCGGGTTTGAACTCAACGCCCTTCATCTTGAGCACGGCAACTTCGTCCAGCCTGCTCCCCGTCAGGAATCCCTGATGATCGCCGGAGTGCAGTGTGAATCCGCTCAGATGGGCGGCCTTGGCGAAGGTTCGCACCTTAATGTCCGCAGGTTTCTCCAGCCCCGCCTGCTTCACCAGCAGCACCATGCTGCCCGGCTGCGCATCCTTCAGCGGAAGCGTCACCTGCACTTGGTTCGGCTTCACCAGCTTCCACTTCGCTTTGATCTCCTTGCCGTCCGCGGTCCTGAACTGCACCCCGTCCACGCAGCTTGCGTTGCCCGCTTCCAGCAGCACCGTGTCCTCGCGCCCAACCACCAGCGGACCATCATCCGCATCCGCAATCTTCCACGTTTGTTCGTGCGAACCCTGAAGCCGAATTTCCGGCCCGCGGAATGGAACAAAGCCCCACTCGCCGCGAATCGACGCCTTCACGTCCGTGCCGATCACGGTTCCGGTGAGTGGCTTAGTGTCCACATCCAGCCCGCCGCGCGCTGGATCCGCCGTCAGCGGCAGGTCCACGCTCTTGCCGTTCGCGGCCTGCAAATGCAGCTTCAGGTTGCGCGCGTAGCGCGTGGAAAACACCAGCGGGGCGCCCTCCACCGGCAGCGCCAGCGTCGCATTTTGCGCGCAATACACCTGCTTCTCGTCCACCGGATGCAGCGGCGGAGGCTGCGCTCCCTCGACCGCCGGCAGCGCGATCACCAGCACCGACTTGGGATTGTGAAACGACGGCGGCGTGTTCAGCTTCAGGTCCAGCGCCTCGCCGCTC
Organism: Acidobacteriaceae bacterium; assembly: GCA_025934135.1. GTDB lineage: Bacteria > Acidobacteriota > Terriglobia > Terriglobales > Acidobacteriaceae > Silvibacterium. The sequence continues at coordinate 80,386 of JAICYR010000001.1, forward strand.
TGCTCCGCCAACGCCGGAATGTACTGGTAGGCGGCAGTACGGAAAGACTCAAGTATCCGCGCGATGTCCATCACCGACGAAATATATGGGCTGTAATAACCGTAGCTCGCCTGCGGCGTATAACTGGCCTGCATGGCAAGATCGCTCGTCGGGCCAGACGTAAGCGCCGCCACTATCGAAGCGCTGTGCCCGTCATTCAGAATCAGGTTGTTCTGCTTCTCCGTCAGGCACGGCGCAATCAGGTCCACGTCCATGCTCAGGCAGTTCGCGTCTATCTTGATGTCGAGGCTTCGCGCCAGCAGCGGCGAGGCCGTCTTCAACTCCGCCGGATTCGTATGGTTGATCTTCCGCACCACGGTCAGATACTTGTCCAGCCGCGAGCGGTCCAGGCTGGCTTGGTTCAGGTCCTGCGAGGCGCGCACGAACGCCCCCGGCTGCCCCCGCACCGAGTTACGAAGCGTCTTAAAATCGCCGCCCGTCTCCGGGGCCAGAAACAACAGCACCTGCTGCGCCCCGTCCGGCACCGTAACGGTCATTCCCTTTTCGATGAAACCCTTGTCCCACGTCTCGGCTTTGTGAAACCAGCTTTTGGGAGGCGGGTTCGTCACGCCGCGTAAAAAAGCCGTGACCAGCAGATAATGCGCCGCCTGCGCCTCGGGAAAATCAGGATGGATCCAGAGCTTGTCGCCCACCACGAGATTGGGGACCTCGGTAATGGGCAGGGTCTTGCCCGCTCGCGTCACCGTGACCTCAACCCTGGGGCCGTTCAGGTCAAAGGTGGACGAGTCGCCAAACGCCGCCGGCACGAATGCACAAACCAACAGGGCCGCAAGCAAAACCGGAAACAGCCGCGACTGGATGCGAGGGGAAAGCATACTTAATTTTAAGGAACTCCGGGGAAGGATGCGCGCTCCATAGCTTCGGGAGTGACAGCCAGGGTTATCAAGTTAGAGACGGATCAGAAGAGGGTTTCGGTCGGCAAAAAACACTCCGAAACCGCCTGCCCTATCAACTCTTCACCTCGAATCAATGGTTTCGGGCTGCGAACCTCACCCAAAGCTTTATAGAAAACTGCCTTATACCCGGCTCTCCAGCAGCTTCTCCACCCGAATTGGCAGCTCCCGCACCCGGACGCCCGTCGCGTGATAGGTCGCCATCGCAATGGCCGAAGCCACGCCCGTCAGCCCAATCTCGCCGATGCCGCGCGCGCCGTACTCGCCAATCGCCAGGTCGGGATACTCCAGAAAAATAACTTCCTGCTCGGGAACATCCGCGTTGGTCGCCACCAGATAATCGGCGTAGTTGTTGTTCACCGGCTTGCCGTTGCGCGGGTCATAGACCGTCTCTTCCAGCATGGCCATGCCGATTCCCATCACCACCGCGCCCAAAATCTGGTTGCCCCCGGCCTTCTTGTTGATGATCCGGCCCGCGTCCATCACCGTCAGCGTGCGCCGCACCCGCAGCCGCGCAATGCCGGGGTCCCAGCCCACCTCGATAAACTGCGCGCCGAAGGAGTGCATCGAGTACTTCTCCCGGCCCGGAGCGCCACCCGTCTTCGCCTCCTGCTCAAGTGCCGCGATGCGCCGCAGCTTCAGCAGTTGCTCGAATGGAACGCCGCTCTCCGGTGACTCACCTTTTTTGTGAACACGTCCGGAGCTCATGACGAGCGAAGCCGAGTCCGCGCCATTGAAAGGCGATTTTTCGGTGTGCACAGCCAGCTTGAATAAGTCGTCCATCACGCTCATGCTGGCCTGCGCGACCGCCGAAACAATGGTCGCCGTCGCCGAAGACCCGCCCGAAGTCGGCCCCGGAGGCAGCGAGCTGTCGCCCAGCACCGCATCCACGCGGTCCAGCGGAATGCCCGTCTTGTCAGAAACTATCTCGGCCATCACGGTATAGGTCCCGGTGCCAATGTCCTGCGTCGCGCACGAAACCCGCGCGCGCCCGTCAGCCGAAAGCCTCACTCTAGCCTGAGCGCCGCCGCGATACGCGCCCCAGGTGCATGTGGCCATGCCCCAGCCCAGAATCTCGTTGCCGTCCCGCATGGACCCGACTTTCGGATTCCGCTTGCTCCACCCAAACTTCTCCGCGCCCGTCTGGTAGCACTCGCGCAAATGCTTGCTGGAAAATGGCCGGTTCGAGCTTTCATCCTTCTCGGCGTAATTGCGCAGCCGCAACTCCAGCGGATCGATATTCAGCTTCACCGCCAACTCGTCCATCGCCGAATCCAGCGCGAACATCCCCGGAGTGGTCCCCGGCCCGCGCATCGAAGTGGGCGTGCCGATGTTCAGCGTCACCAGGCTCTGCACCGCCGTCACATTCGGGCAGCTATAGAGGAACGGCGTTGGCTCCGTGCAGCCCTCCACGTAATCGTTCATGGGCGAAGTCTGGTTTTTCGCCTCGTGCGCAATGGCCAGCAGCTTGCCATCCTGCGTCGCGCCCAACCGCACGTGCTGCTCAGTCTCGGGACGATGCCCCGTCGTCGTGAACATCAAGCTGCGCGGCACCGTCACCTGCACCGGACGCCCGAGCGTGCGCGCCGCCAGAGCGGCCAGCGGAGACTGCGGCCATGGAAACAGCTTGCTTCCAAAGCCTCCGCCGCAAAACGGCGACACCACATGAACGTTCTCGACCGGCACGCCGAGCATCTGCGAAATGACGCCCTGGTGGTTCATCACCCCCTGCGTCGTCTCGTACAGCGTGAACTTGCCATCCTTCCACACAGCGATGGATCCGTGCATCTCCATGGCGTTGTGGGTTTCAGTCGGAATCACATAGGTCGCATCCACCTTCACCGGAGCGCTCGCGAAGGCCGCATCCGCATCGCCGCGCGTGTAATGCCTGCGCGTCGGCTTGGTCTCCGCGCCGGGATCATCGAGGCTGATGAGGGGCTTCTTCGCGTCGTAGCTCACCTTCACGTGCCGCGCCGCCTCCTGCGCCTGCTGGAGCGTATTGGCCACCACCAGCGCCACGAACTGGCCATAGTAATAAACGACATCGTCCTCAAACGGAGGCCGGTTTTCTCCCGGATGGCTGTCGCGCTCGAATGGCTCCGCCGTGCGAAAGATCGGCTCGGTATTGCCGTGATGCATCACCGCCAGCACGCCCGGCATCTTCTCCGCAACCGAGGCGTCAATGCCCGTGATTTTTCCGCTGCCGATGGCGCTGGCCACGGGGACACCGTAAGCCAGATTCTCAATGGGATGGTCCACCGCATACGCCGCACGGCCCGTCACCTTCAGCCGCCCATCCACCCGCGTTACTTCTTTTCCAACCACCGATGTCGCCATATTTTGCCTCAACTCACCATGTCATCCTGAACGAAGTGAAGAATCTGCGGTTTTTTCGTGTTGTCGGCTGCCTCATCCTTGACGGCGCATTTTGCCGGCAAGGATGAGAGACCACTCTACGCCGTCATCACTGTCAGCGCCCGCACTAGGGCGCGCTTCGCCAACTCAATCTTGAATTTGTTGTCCCGCAGCGGCTTCGCGCCGTGCATTGCCGCCTCCGCCGCCGCGCGAAAATTCTCCTCGCTGGCGGACTTTCCCTCCAGCGCCGCTTCCGCTTCGCGAGACCGCCACGGCTTCGTCGCAATGCCGCCCAGCGCAATGCGCGCACGCTCGATCCGCCCGCCGCTCACACTCACGACCACCGCTGCCGACGCCAGCGCGAACTCATATTGCGCGCGGTCGCGCAGCTTCAGATAATGCGACTTCGTGCCTGCGGGCAGCTTGGGAAGCGTGACGTAGGTGATTAGCTCGCCCGGCTCCAGCACGTTCTCCTTGTCCGGAGTCGTTCCCGGCAGCAGATAAAGCTCATCCAGCGCAATCCTTCGCTCGCGTTTGTCCTTGCGCGCGTGGACCACCGCTTCCAGCGCCATCATGGCCACCGCCATGTCCGAGGGATGCGTCGCCACGCAATGCTCGCTCCCGCCCAGCACCGCGTGGATGCGGTTGTAGCCATCCATCGCCGGGCAGCCCGACCCCGGCTGCCGCTTGTTGCACGCATACGCCGTATCGCGGAAGTAGTAGCAGCGCGTCCGCTGCAACAGATTGCCGCCCGTCGTCGCCATGTTCCGCAACTGCGGAGAGGCCCCCGAAAGCAGCGCCTCGGAAAGCACGGCGTAGCGTGCCTTCACCTCGGGATGCACCGCCAGGTCGCTGTTTCGCACCAGCGCGCCGATCTTCAGCCCGCCGTCCGGGGCTGCCTCCACGCGCGCCAGCGGCAGCAGGTTAATGTCCACCACCCGCTCCGGCGTCTCCACATCCAACTTCATCAGGTCGATGAGCGTGGTGCCTCCGGCCAAAAACCGCGACCCCGGATCGAGCGCCGCATCCACCGTCTTCGCCTGCGTAAATTGAAAAGCCCGCATACCAAGCTCCTTTTATGCGCGATGCCGCGCTTCCTGCACCGCCGCCACAATGTTTTTGTAGGCCCCGCAGCGGCAAATGTTCCCGCTCATAGCCGCGCGCACGTCGTCGTCCGAAGGCCCAATCGGCTCCTTCATCAGCGCCGCGCCGGACATGATCTGCCCCGAGGTGCAGTACCCGCACTGGAATCCGTCATGCTCAAGAAACGCCTGCTGCATGGGATGTAGGGCGCCGTTTTGCTCCAGCCCCTCAATGGTCGTGATCTCGTCATGCTGGTGCATCACGGCGAAGCTCAGGCACGAGTTCACCCTCCGCCCATTCACATGGACGGTGCAAGCGCCGCACTGCCCGTGGTCGCAGCCCTTCTTGGTGCCGAACATCTTCAGGTTGTCGCGAATCGCGTCCAGCAGCGTCACCCGGGGCTCCAGCATCAGGCGATGCGTCTGCCCGTTCACGCGAAGCCTAACCGGAACCGCTCCCGGCGCGTGTTCCGCAGCCTGCGCCTCGGGAGCGACAGCCTGGTCCACGCCCGCCGCGTGCGCGATAGGAACCGCCGTAGCCGCCAGTCCCGCCGCGCCAAGCTGCGTAA
>JAICYR010000249.1 GCA_025934135.1 Acidobacteriaceae bacterium
CTGCGGATGCACGGCCTGATGAATGTCGCGGAGCGTGATCTCGGCGGCAGTGCGGGCGAGCTTCGATCCACCGCTGGGGCCTTTCTGGCTCAGGATGAGTCCGGCCTGGACTAGCTGAGAAAAGACCCGGCGGACCACGACCGGGTTTGTGCCCAGCCGGAGCGCCACATCTTCCGAGCGGTGCAGCTTGTCCGGAGCGGCGGCCAGCACAAGCAGCGCGTGAATGCCGGTTGCGAAGCGGGAGTTAAGCGCCATGCTGTCACGCTACCACAGGCCGCTGGAATTTCGCAGTTGGGTTGCGGAACGGTTTCTGAGACACTCCGGTATAGCGTCAAAATTTCGGCTGTTTTCCATTGGAGAGAAAAGCGACTTTGAAAATTCTTTTTGTAGGCGACGTGTTTGGCAGCGCGGGGCGGCGCATTGTGCGCGAGCACCTGCCGCACGTGATTACGGAACGCGGCGCGGACCTGGTCATCATCAACGCGGAGAATGCGGCGGGGGGCTTCGGCGTGACTCCGGCCATTACGGACGACTTTTTTGACTTGGGCGCGCACGTGCTGACCACAGGCAATCATGTGTGGGACAAGCGCGAGCTGATCGACTATCTGCAATCGGTTGCGGCGGAAAGCCACGAGCGGCCGCGCAGGATTGTGCGCCCGGCGAATTATGTTCCGGGCACGCCAGGGCATGGCGTTTATGAAGGTGAGCTGCCGGGCGGGCAACGTTACGCGGTGGTGAACCTGCAGGGGCGTGTCTTTATGAGTTCGACGGACGACCCCTTTCGCACAGCCGACGCGCTGCTGTCGAAGATTAAAGCCAAAGTGATTGTGGTCGATTTCCATGCCGAGGCCACGTCGGAGAAGATCGCGATGGGGTGGTATCTGGACGGGCGCGTGACGGCGGTGCTGGGGACCCATACTCATGTTCCGACTGCCGATAATCGCGTGCTGCCGGGAGGCACGGCGTACCAGACGGACGTGGGCATGAGCGGCCCTTACGACAGCGTGATCGGAGTGGAAAAGGAGCAGGTGTTGCACCGCTTCCTGACGGGAATGCCGGCAAAATTCGACGCGGCGAAGGGTGATCCGCGCATGGCCGCAACCCTGATTGAGTGTGACGGAAAGACCGGGCGGGCGATTTCCACGCAGCGATTATTGCTGGGGGAGTGAGATTGCGTACCCGCCACGCGCGCTAGTCGCCCAGAGCTTCCGATGAATGATCTTCGCTCAGCAGCGCACGCGCGGCGTCCTGGTAGGTCCAGTCCGCGGGAACGGGCGCGAAATTGGATTCGTCCTCTTTGGTGTCGATGACCAGCGACTTGAACATGAGGATTTTTCCGTTCAGGTTCAGGCGCAGCTTATTTTGTTCCCAGTGGTCCTGGCCCACGTCCTTCTGCTCTACCAGAATGGTGCCGCCCTTGTAGAGCTTGCCGAAGATTCCCCATCCAAAATCGACATCGGCGATGAGGTGGACGTTGAGCTTGACCATGCGCTCTTCCTTCTGGTCAATCCAGATTTCGCCGGCCATGCCGTGCAGCACTTCGGCCTGGCGGTCGGGAGGATCAAAGTCGGGGTTGGGCTTCATGCTGAGCTTGTAGCAGGGACCGCTGGGACCTTCGACAATTCCCTCGAACTGATAAACGAAAGCCGTGGGCAGCAGCCGGACCATTTCGTTGGCACGGTTTGCGTCCTCCTGCTCCCGCTTGCGGCGATGCTCCTGAATGGAGGGATCGGCAAGAAGTGCTTTGAGACGCTGGATTTCCTTCGCTTCCACGGCCGGGGGCAGAGGCTTGTCGTTGATGGCGATCAGGCGGGCCACGTCGCCATCTTTAGTCTCAATGATCTCCTTGGTCGTGATTTTGCCGTCATCGACCTTGTGAAGCGTGAAGCGGTACGGATGCACGTCGTGCGCGGTCAATTCGTTATGGGAGGCTTTGGCTACCGCTTCTTCGGGCGAAATGTTCTGGGCTATGGCCGTTCCGGCCAGAGCCCCGGAGAGTAGCAGCCCAGCGATCGAGGCCCGTTGAAGATAAAGAAACATCCGTTCCTTTCCGTCAGGACAAGTGGAACTTAAAGACTTAGACGTGCCGCCTCGCGCGAAGTTGTGGGGTTAAAGGGTGCAAGGGTGCTGACAACGCCACATGAACTTTATACAATTTCAGCATGAATCGTGCTGTGCCGCTTTGTCGTGTCGTCCTTGCTGTTGCGCTTCTGTTTCCCGCGCTACTGTCCGCTCAACGCTGGGAGCGCGGACGCAAGTATAAGCCGCCGCCGCCCACCTGTGCCATCACCGTTACGGTCGTCAAGGCTGCCAATGGCAAACCCGTCGAGAACGCCGCCGTGGTGTTTCATCCGATTGATGACAAGGGCAAGGACCAGGGCGGAATGGAGCTGAAGACCGACGAGGAAGGCAGGGCCAAGCTCGATGTGATTCCCGTTGGAGACACGCTGCGCCTTCAGGTGATCGCAACCGGCTACCAGACGTTCGGAAACGATTACGAGATCAAGACCGCCAAGCGCGAGATCACGATCAAGCTGCGGCATCCGGCAAAGCAGTACTCGATTTACCAGAAGCATACGGACGCGCAGGTGGGCGGTCCGCGGGTAGAGGAACAGCGGGCGAAACCGCAGGCGCATGAGCCGCCGGGAACCTCAGAATAGCGTTCAGCGGTCAGCAATCAGCGTTCACGCTTCGAGCCGGTACTTGGTTTCGGCGAGCCGGTAGAGCGGACGCCACACCAGGCGATTGATCGTCACAACTATCAGGGCCATGATGATGGTCGCCAGCAGCAGAGTGGGGAAGTCTGCCCGCGTGCTGGCCGCGCTGATCTGTGCGCCGAGGCCGGTGGTGATCAGCGTCTTGTCCTTGATCTGGAAATACTCCGCCACAATCGACGCGTTCCACGCGCCTCCTGAAGCCGTGACCAGCCCGGTGATGAGGTAGGGGAAGATTCCCGGCAGGATCACGGTCGTCCAGCGCTGCACGCTGTTGAAGCGGAAGAGGTCAGAGACCTCCTTCAGATCAGAGGGGATGGCCATGGCCCCGGCGATCACGTTGAAGAGGATGTACCATTGCGTGCCCAACATCATGAGGGCAATGGAGCCGATGCCGATGCCCACGCCAATGCTCATTAGCCCCAGCAGAATGACAGGGAAGAGCGCGGTTGCCGGAAACGACGCGGCAATTTGCGCCAACGGCTGGGTGAGGTGGGCCAGCTTGGGATGAAATCCGATGGCGACGCCCACTGGGATCGTCCAAAGTGAGGCGAGCAGCAGGGAGATGTTGACGCGGAGGAAGGTCGCGCCCGCACCTTCAAAAATTCCGAGCAGTTGATGCGGGTGGATATGCCGCAGCAGCATTGTGGCGTGGATGGCGGCGATGATGATTCCAGCGAGAGCGGCCAGCGAGGCCACGATGGCAATGGCCGTTACCGAGCGGCGAGGCTTGCGGCGGCCCTGCTTGCGAACAATGCGATGCTCCTGCCGCACGGCCATGCGCTGATACATATTCTCGCTGATGGGCATGAAGGCGCGGCGCTGGAGAAAGCCGACAACATTCGAGTTGCGGATGATGTGCAGGATGGGAGATTTGACCCGGTCCATGCTTTCCACAG
>JAICYR010000276.1 GCA_025934135.1 Acidobacteriaceae bacterium
AAAACGAACGACTCCGATCGGTATCGCGAAGTCATCGGCAAGCTTGGCTTGCGCAAGTAAGCCTGACGAATTTCCCTTTGTCCCTTACGCACACGCGACGGAACTCCGGATCCGCGACAGGCGCGCCCCACATCGAGGCCGCTTGTCCGCCGCTGGATTGCTGTCGTCTAAGGAGCCGCTCGCGGTGAAGCGCGCGGCGCTTTCCTCTCTGTTCCGCTGCGGTGCGGTTATTCCATCCGCGGTCCCGCCAGCCTTTGTAGATCATGACGCGCTCGATGAAGCAGCGCGAGGCGGCGCAATCGCCCACCCATTCCAGAAAACGAGGACTTTATGAAACAAGACGTTACAGTTGAGCTTGCGGGAGGCAAGCATCTACACTTTGAAACCGGGCGCATGGCCAAGCAGGCCTCCGGCGCGGCCCTTGTGACCCAGGGCGAATCGGTGGTGCTTGCCACCGCCGTCGCCTCGCCTGATCCCAGAGAGGGCATTGACTTTTTCCCGCTCACCGTCGATTACCGTGAGTACACCTACGCCGGCGGACGCATCCCCGGGGGCTTTATCAAACGCGAAGGCCGCCCCAGCGAGCGCGAGATTCTTACCGCTCGCCAGATCGACCGCCCCATCCGCCCGTTGTTTCCTGAAGGCTTCCGCAATGAGACGCAGGTCATCGCGCTGGTCTTCTCCGCCGACAGGGAAAACGATCCCGATGTAATTGGGATCAACGCCGCAAGCGCCGCGCTGGCGCTTTCCGACATTCCCTTTAATGGGCCCGTTGGAGCGGTGCGTGTGGGCCAGGTGAATGGCGAGTTCGTGATTAACCCCACCTATGCGGAGCGCCGGGAAAGCACGATCAACATCACAGTTGTCGGCACCAGCGAAGGCATTGTGATGGTTGAGAGCGGCGCGCGCGAAGTGGAAGAAAGCGTGATCGTGGATGCTGTCGAGTTCGGCCACGCGGAGATCAAGAAGATTGTGGCCGCAATCAACGATCTCGTTTCTCGCGCGGGCAAGCAGAAGCGCGCTGTCGCCGAGCCGGAATTCGACACTGCCTATTATGAGTCGCTCACCGCGAAGATCGGCGAACGGCTGAAGGACGCTCTCGATACCCATACACATCCCAAAGCCGAAAGCAATGTTCTAGTGAAGCAGATCAAGGACGAGCTGGCGAAGGAGCTTCCAGAAGGCGACGAAGCGCCGGCGGCAAAAAAGAAGCTTGCGCACTATTACGAGACTTTGCGCGAGCGCATCTTCCGCGAGCAAGTGACAAAGGAGCGCATCCGCCCCGACCACCGCGCCTTCGATCAGATTCGCGCCATCAGTATTGAAGTTGGCGTGCTGCCCCGCACGCACGGTTCAGCGCTCTTTACCCGCGGCGAAACCCAGGCCTTGGTTACGGCCACGCTGGGCACCAGCGACGACGCGCAGCGGCTGGAAACCTACGAAGGTGAGCAGCGGAAACGCTTCATGTTGCACTATAACTTTCCGCCGTTTTCCGTTGGTGAAACAGGCCGTATGACCGGCGTTGGGCGGCGCGAAATCGGGCACGGAGCGCTCGCCGAGCGAGCCATCAGCGCGGTTCTGCCGAACGAAGAAGAATCGCCTTATGTGCCGCGCATCGTTTCGGACATTCTGGAGTCGAACGGCTCCTCTTCGATGGCCACAGTCTGCGGAGCCAGCCTCGCGCTCATGGATGCCGGTATCCCGCTGAAAGGTGCCGTCGCAGGAATCGCCATGGGTCTGGTGAAGGAGGGCGACGATTACTCCATCCTCACCGACATTGCCGGAGCCGAAGACCACTACGGCGACATGGACTTCAAGGTGGCCGGGACCCGCAAGGGCATTACAGCGTTGCAGATGGACATCAAGATCAGCGGCATCACCGGCCAGATCATGCGCGAGGCGCTGGAACAGGCCCGCCACGGTCGGATGTTCCTGCTCGACAAGATGGATGCCGCACTAAGCGGAACGCGCGAGGAGAAGTCGAAGTACGCCCCGCGGATTCGCACGCTGCAGATTCCTGTGGACAAGATTCGCGACCTCATCGGGCCGGGAGGCAAGACCATCCGCGGCATCATTGAAGCGACCCAGGTCAAGATTGATGTGGACGACACGGGCCGCGTCAATGTGGCATCGAGCGATGCGGTGGGCCTTGAAAAAGCCCTCGCTATGATTAACGACCTGACGGCCGTGCCGGAAGTGGGCAAGACCTATCTGGGCAAAGTCGTTCGCCTCGCGGAGTTCGGCGCGTTTGTCGAAATCTTCCCCGGGACCGACGGCCTGCTGCACGTAAGCGAGATTGCCGAGCATCGCGTGAAGGACGTCAAGGACGAACTGCGGGAAGGCGATCAGGTCCTCGTTAAGGTGCTGGGGGTGGAAGGCAATCGCATCAAGCTCTCGCGCAAGGCCCTTCTCAAGGAGCAGCGTCAGAAACTCGGTCTGCCCGATCCAAACGCAAACGGCGTCGATATCGCCGCGTCCGGCCATGGCGAAGAACGACCCCGCCGGCAGCCGCGTGCGGAGAACGTCGAGCGCCAGCCTTCGTCTAACGCCAGCACCATCACGATTGAGGGCGGCGAGGACTTTGAAGAAAGCGGCCTGGATGAGAACGGAGAAGAGATCAACTTCAACCGCGCCGATGGTGCACCCGCACCTGCCGGTGGCGAGCGGCGTCCGAGTGGCGGTGGCGCTGGCGGTGGCAACAACAATCGTCGTCGTCGTGGTCGCGGACGTGGTCCTGGACGCGGTCCGGGCGGCGGAGGCCGCGGCGGCAATTA
>JAICYR010000138.1 GCA_025934135.1 Acidobacteriaceae bacterium
CGTGGAGCACGATTTTGCAACAGGCGGAGATTGGAATCATCGGCGGCAGCGGCCTCTATGCCATGCCCGGACTTACAGGCGTGCGCGAGGAGCGCGTGGAAACCCCCTTTGGCGACCCCAGTGACGCTTTGGTTCTGGGCGAACTTGAGGGTCGCAAGGTCGCCTTCCTCGCCCGCCACGGACGCGGCCACCGCATTCTTCCCACGGAGCTGAACTTCCGCGCCAATATCTACGCCATGAAGAAGCTTGGCGTTGAGCGAATTCTGTCGGTCTCCGCCGTCGGCTCACTTAAGGAAGAACACAAGCCCACCGAATTCGTCATTCCCGACCAGTTCATCGACCGCACCTCGCGCCGCGTCTCCACCTTCTTTGGAGAAGGACTCGTGGCTCATGTCGCGTTTGGCGATCCGGTCTGCGCCATCGTCGCCCGCGCCATCACCGAGGGCTGCGCGCGCGAGGGCGTGGTTGGAAAATCCGGTGGCACCTACGTCTGCATGGAAGGCCCGCAGTTCTCCACCCGCGCCGAGTCGAACCTTTACCGAAGCTGGGGCGCGGACGTGATCGGCATGACCAATCTGCAAGAGGCCAAGCTGGCCCGCGAAGCCGAAATTTGCTACGCCACCGTAGCCATGGTCACCGACTACGACTGCTGGCGCGAAGGCCACGATGACGTGACGGTGGACCAGATCGTAGCGGTGCTCAACCAGAACGCCGCCAACGCCGGCAAGGTCGTGAAAGCCGCCGTCGCTTCCATGCCGCGCGAACGCGACTGCGCCTGCGCCTCCGCGCTCAAGTTCGCCATGCTCACCGATCCTAAAACCATTCCGGCGGAAACCCGCCGCAAGCTCGACCTGCTGGTCGGCAAGTACCTCAACGAAAGTGTGAAGGCCTAACGAATGTCGATTCTGGTTGTAGGCAGCGTTGCGTTTGACAGCATTGAGACCCCATCCGGCAAGGCCGAGCGCTGCCTCGGCGGGGCCGCCACCCACTTTGCCTTGGCTGCCAGCTACTTTACCGACGTGCGCGTGATCGCCGTGGTCGGCGAGGACTTCACGCCTGAGCACGAAGCTGTTCTGACGCGGCGCGGCATTGACACGCGCGGCATCGAGCACGCCTCCGGCAGGAGCTTCGCCTGGAGCGGCTCCTACATGACCAACCTGAACGAGGCGAAGACGCTCAACACCGAGCTGAACGTCTTCCAGAGCTTCAAGCCGCGCATTCCCGATGAGTATCAGGATTCGGACTACCTTTTTCTCGCCAACATCGATCCTGTGCTTCAGGCCGAGGTGCGGGCCAAAATGCCGCGCGCCAAACTCGTCTGCGGCGACACCATGAACTTCTGGATCAACGGCCAGCCCGACAACCTGGCCCGCGTGCTCAAGGGACTCGACGCCCTGCTCATCAACGACGGCGAAGCCAATCTGCTGGCGCGCGACCCGAACCTCGTCCGCGCGGCGGAAAAAATTCTGGCCATGGGGCCGAAGAGCCTGATTGTGAAGCACGGCGAATTCGGAGCTACCGCCTTCTTCAGTGACCGCTCGTTCGGCGAGCATTGCGACCCGTGCCGGCCCTTCCGCGCGCCCGCCCTGCCGCTGGCCGAAGTAGTCGATCCAACCGGCGCGGGCGACTCCTTCGCCGGAGGCTTTTTCGGCTACATCGCTTCGCAGAAGCAGCTGACACCGGCGGTCTTCAAAAAAGCCATGTTCTACGGCGGCGTCATGGGGTCCTTCGCCGTCGAGCGCTTCGGCACAGCGCGCCTGCAGCAACTCGACCCCTCGGAGATTGAGAAACGCTTTGCCCTCTTCCGCGAACTCTCGCACCTTGAACCTGAAGAAGCCTAAGCCCGCGCCTTCGCCAGTGGAAACCGAGCGGCTCAGCCTGCGCGGCGAAACTTTCGCCGTGGCTTGGGTCGCGCTGCTCATTTCGCTCGTCACGCTGTCCTATTGCTTCTCGCGCAACCTCATCCTGCTCTCAGGAGACGCGGTCGCGCACATCAACATTGCGCGCCGCATCATTGACTCGCTGAACCCCTGCATCAGCCAGCTTGGGTCGGTGTGGCTGCCCCTACCGCATCTGCTCATGCTGCCCTTTGTGTGGAAGCTCAGTTGGTGGCAGTCGGGCCTCGCCGGGGCCTTCCCTTCCATCGGCGCGTATGTTTTCGGGGCGGCGGGAATCTACCGGCTCGCGCGACTCTGGCTCAAGCCACGCCCGTCGCTGATCGCGCTGCTGTTCTTCGCGCTCAACCCCGGCCTGCTCTACGCGCAGACCACCGCTCTCAACGAGCCGCTGTGTCTCGTGGAGATGATCTGGGCGGTGATTTTTCTGGTCGAATACCTGCGCGCGCTTGACCGCAACGACATTGACCGCGCCGTCCGGCAACTCACCTTCTGCGGACTCGTCCTGGTCGCCGCCGTCTTCACCCGCTACGACGGCTGGATTTTCGCCTTCTTCGCCTGGATCATCGCGCTCGTCCCCACTGCCCGCCGTCGCGATGTTTGGCAGACAAAAATCGGCGGGGCCTTCGTTCTTTTCACCGTGATGCTGGCCGTCGCGCCGCTGCTCTGGATGGGCTATTGCCAGCGCCAGTTCGGAGACTGGCTCGACTTTATGCGCGGCCCCTACTCCGCTCGCGCGATTGAGCAGCGCACCACCCGCCCCGGATCGCCGCACTATCCGGGCTGGCACAACATGTGGGTCGCCGCGCTCTACTTCCTGAAAGCCGCCGAACTCGGAGCAATCTGGAAGCGCATCACCGATCTGCTGCTCGTGCTTGCCGCCGCGGGAAGCATCGTCGCCGCGGTTCGCTACCGCACGAAGCGCCTGCTGCCCGCGCTGCTGCTGTGGATTCCGCTGCCTTTTTATGCCTACTCCATCGCTTATGGATCGGTGCCGATCTTCATTCCGCTGTGGTGGCCACACTCCTTCTACAACACGCGCTACGGCATGGAGATGCTTCCCGTCTTCGCACTCGCGCTCGGCTTTCTAGCGGCATGGATCGCGCGGCAACTCGCCCGCCGCCGTACGGCTCTCGAGCCCTGGACTATCGGGATTCTCGCCGCGCTCATCCTCGGCAACTGCTATCTGCTGGTGCGCGCCACGCCGCTCGTGCTGCGCGAGATGATCGCGAATTCCCGCACCCGCATTCCCTTCGAGGTAGCCTATGCGCGTGGACTTCAGTCGCTGCCGCCCGGCACCACCATTCTGGCTTACACCTCGGAGCACCCTGGGGCCTACCAGCGCGCGGGAGTCCCGCTGAAGCGCACCATCAACGAGTCCGATTACTACCGCTGGAAGCCCGCGCTTGCCAATCCCGCGAAAGCCGCCGACTACGTCATCACCACGGACGACGATCCCGTCGCGAAGGCTGTGGCCGCGCATCCTGCGGACCTCACGCTCATCGACATCATCTGCTCCACCGGACAGCCATGCGCCCGCATTTATCATTCGGATATTCACAAGTTCCCGCATAATTGAACGGGTGGCCCAGTCAAGCAGCTTTTGCTTGAGCGAGGAAACCGACCAGAGGACAAATGACGCACTTCACCAAGGCCCATGCCTGCGGCAATGATTTCCTGATCGTCGAAGGGGCGGCTGACGCCGCGCTCGCAGTGCGGCTCTGTGCGCGCAACTCCGGAGTGGGCGCGGACGGCGTGGAGTTTTTCGAGTGGACCGGCGACCGCGCGGGGCGCATTCACCTGGTCAATGCTGATGGCTCCTTCGCGGAAATTTCCGGCAACGGGACCCGCTGCGTCGCCGCATGGATGGCCCGCGAGAAGCGGCTCAGCCCCGGTGACGTTGTGCGCATCGAAACCGACGCGGGGCTGCGCGGGTGCCGTCTTGTCAGCGCTGATGGCACCAATTTTGAATTCGCGCAGGGCATGGGCGTGCCCAGCGTCGAGGACAAAATCGTCACGCTCGCTGATGGGACTGAAGTTTCCGGCGTCACCGTCTCCATGGGCAATCCGCAGTTCGTGGTCTTCACCGACCGGCCCAACTTCTCAGTGCATAGTCGCGAGTGGCGGCAGCTTGGGCATGAGTTGTGCTTCCACCCTGATTTTCCGCACCAGACCAACGTGGAGTTTGCCCGCGTGCTCGACAATGCGACCATCGAGATTCGAATTTTCGAGCGAGGCGTTGGACCCACCACTTCTTCCGGTACAGGGACCTGCGCCGCCGCCAGCGCTTCCATCTCGCGCCGCGGCCTCAGCCCGAATCTCCTTGTCCGCGCGCCAGGAGGCGAGCAGCGGATTCACTGGCCCGGCCCTGATTCAGAAATCATCCTCACCGGCCCCGCCACTCTCATCGCTACCGGAGAAGCCTGGTGAGCAATCTGCTCAAACCACCCGCCGTGCCCGCCGGAGCGCGCGTCGCCGTCATCGCACCAGCCAGTAGCGCCAATCCGGAGCGCATTGAGCAGGGCCTCAACGCGCTGCGCGCACGCGGATACAACCCTGTTCCCGGCCAGCACGCGCTCGGCAAGCAGCCACCTTATTTTTCTGGAACCACCACCGAGCGCCTCACCGATCTTCACGCCGCCTTCGCCGATCCGGAAATTCGCGCCATCTTCACCACGCGCGGCGGCTACGGATCAAACTACCTGCTCGACGGCCTCGATCTCGACCTCATCCGCGCGAACCCCAAGCCGCTCATCTCGTATAGCGACCTCACCGCTGTGCAGACGTGGCTTCTCGACCAGACCGGACTTCCCTGCTTTCACGGGCCGCTCGTCGCCGGAGACTTCAGCCGGGAGGGCGGAGTCCACGACGCCAGCCTCAGCGCCGCTCTCACCGGAGGTCTCGTCACGGCTGGTCCCGCCGAAGGGCTGCGAATGCTCAAGCCCGGTCGCGCCAACGGCGTTCTCTATGGAGGATGCCTCAGCATCCTCATCGCTTCGCTGGGGACGCGCTTCGCACCGCAGACCGAAGGCAAGCTACTGTTCCTTGAAGACGTGGGGGTGAAGCCCTACCAGATCGACCGCATGTTGCGGCACCTTCTGCTTGCCGGAAAACTCGAAGGCGTCACTGGAATCATCTTCGGAGAAATGCTCGACTGCGCCTCGCCCAATACCGCGCCGGATTTTCTCGATGAGGTCATCCTCGACTGGTTCACCGGCCCCATCGGCATCGGCCTTCGCTCCGGCCATGTCTCCGGCGCAAACGTGACACTGCCATTCGGAGTGCGCGCCGAACTCGCGCTGGAAGACCAGCCCCAACTCCGCTGCCTTGAACCGGCGGTACAAACTTGAAGTTAGAGATTAAATCTCAGGGATAAGCTCTGGTTTGCAAATCATGCAGGGAAAAAAGCACATCCACCTCATCGGAATCTGCGGCACGGCCATGGCCTCGCTCGCCGGACTGCTTCAACTCAAGGGTCACCGCGTCACCGGCTCCGACCAGGCCGCGTATCCGCCCATGTCCGACCTGCTGCACGGACTCGGCATCACGGTCGCCGAGCCGTTCACCGAGCACAACCTCGACCCGAGACCCGACCTCGCCATCGTGGGCAACGCCATCTCGCGCGGCAATCCGGAAGTGGAAGCTGTGCTCGACCAGCGCATTCCCTTCACGTCACTGGCGCAGATCATTCACGAGGAATTCATCACCGGACGCGACTCGCTCGTCATCGCCGGGACCCACGGCAAAACCACCACCACCAGCATGCTGGCTTGGATCTACGAAGTCGCGTCGCGCACCGATGCCGCGCTCGCGCCGTCGTTCCTCATCGGAGGCGTGGCCGAGAACTTTGGCACCAGCTTCCAGCTTCGCGACACCGCACCCTTCATCCTTGAAGGTGACGAGTACGACACGGCCTTCTTCGACAAGGGGCCGAAGTTCATGCACTACTTCCCTGCGGCGCTCATCCTCACGCATGTGGAGTTCGACCACGCCGACATCTATCGCGATCTCGACGCCGTAAAAACAGCATTCAAGCGCCTCGTGAATCTGGTTCCGCGCCATGGACGCATCGTCGCATACGACGGCGCGCCCAACGTAACCGAGTGCGTCAGCCGGGCGTTTTGTGCGGTGGAGCGATATGGGTTTGAGGCGGGGTCTTTCTGGCGCGTTCACGACCTCACGCAATCCGGCACGCAAAGCCAATGGAAAGTGGACCGCGAGGGCCAGCCCTGGGCCGAGTTCACACTCGCCATGCCGGGAGCGCACAACGCCTTGAACGCCACCGCCGCCGCCGCGCTCGCCTTTGGACAGGGAGTCCCGCTCGCCGCGATCACCGAGGCCCTCGCGACCTTCCGAAGCGTCAAGCGACGGCTGGAAGTTCGGGCCGAAATCAACGGCATCACCGTCATCGACGACTTCGCGCACCACCCCACCGCCATCCGCGAAACCCTCACCGCCCTGCGTGCCGCCTACCCCGGCGCCCGACTGTGGGCCGTGCTGGAGCCGCGCTCCAACACGCTCCGCCGCAACGTCTTTGAGCGCGAGTTGGTCGAGAGCCTCTCGCTTGCTGATCAGATTGTGCTGGCCGGGGTCTTCAAGCAGGAAAGCATTCCCGAGGCCGAGCGCCTGCACCCCGAGTCCGTGGTTGCCGCGCTCAATGCCCGAAAGAAACAATCCCAGCCCCGCCCCGCCGCGCTCCACCCCAACGCCGACGCTATCGTTGAAGCCATCGCGCCCCAACTCCGCTCCGGCGATATCGTTGCCATCCTCTCCAACGGCGGCTTCGACGGAATCTACGAGAAACTTCCCGCGCGTCTGCGCCAGCTTGCTCCTGCGGAAAAATAATGTTCCGCGCCCTCATGCTGCTCGCCGTCTACATCGCGCTGGGGCTGCCCGCCGCGATCATCGGCATTCCGTGGGCGCTCGTCACAGGAGACATCACCCCCGCCTATCGAATGGGCATCGCCATTGCCGCCTTCGGGCTGCGCGTGGCCGGAATCCGCGTTGAAGCCGAGTGGCGCGCGGCGCTCGACCCGGCGAAGAAGTATCTCTTCTTCTCCAACCACCTCTCCAATCTCGATCCGCCCGCCCTCATCCCGCTGCTGCCCGGACGCACCTCCATCTTTATTAAGCGCTCGCTGCTGCGGATTCCGATCCTGGGCTACGGAATGAAGCTCTCCGGATTCATCCCTGTCAGCCGCGAAGGAACCGTCGAAGGCGCCAAGCAGAGCGTGGACCAGGCCGCCGCCGAGATGGCCCGCAGCGGCGTCCACATTACGTCGTTTGTGGAGGGCACCCGCTCGCGCGACGGCCAACTGCTGCCCTTCAAAAAAGGGCCATTCTATCTCGCCATGGAAACCTGCGCGCCCGTGGTCCCCGTGACCATTGAAGGAACCAGAAAACTCATGCCGCGCGGCAGCCTCAAAGTCCGCCCCGGGACCGTGCGCATCATCTTCCACCCGCCGCTCGACCCCGCCAACTTCCCCACCCGGGACGACCTGATGGAAGCCGTGCGGGCGAGCATTCGGTCAGGGTACGAGAGTAAAAGTGAGGATCCGGGATACTAAAAAAGTCGGAAAATCAGTAAAATATAGAAAATAAACGAGTTATCGATAACATATAGAAAACAACTGAAAAGGAGAACAGGAAAATCCTACCCAAGTTCTGAGCCGCAGCGCACAAGTTCATGCTATTAAGTGTCTTGTTATCTTGACATTATTGGCTCAACTCGAATTCCTGACGAATAGACGCCTGCTACCCTGGCCTCTGTCTCTTCTGAAGACGGGCTGGCGTTTGGGACTCCGCCGTTGCTAACTTTAGTGCCTGTTTTTCGTGTACCTTTCAGATAACTATTGAAGCACCAGTGAAGACTTTGGTAATTTGGCCCATGCTTATTTGTGGAGCTTTTCAGCCGGGTTGTCCGTAGAATGCCGCTATGTCACCCCCGAGGTACTCTGATGGATAATCGCGCCGATGAACCCCGGCTCAAGCCGGGCAACCTGGAAGAACGCTCCGCTGTCCGTTTTCCTCTGTCGCTGCCAGTCCACCTGATGGCCTCTGACAGGCTTTATGAGGGCACAACCGAAAATATTTCCGCGAATGGCGTTCTCATGAAGCTGGACGAGAACATCGCGCCGGGGACCAATGTGGATTTCCTGATTCAGGTGACCGAAGGAACGACGGGGCCGGACGAGACGGCTGCGATCCATTGCTCCGGCCGGGTGGTGCGGGCCTATGAGGACCAATCCACGCCTCACGCCGCCGCCATTATTGACGAGTACCGATTTCAATCTGAAGAAGAACCCAAGGAAGAATGAACGAACCCCAGACCAAATGGCCAAACGAGGCGCCGCCATCGGCACCCGCGAAAGCCGCGCCATCCACTCCTGTCCGCGTGATCCTTGCCGACTCGCAAGCCATTTACCGCGTTGGCATGAGTAAGATTTTTGCCGCCGAAGGTGATCTCCATATCGTCGCGCAGGTGGAGAAACTGGAGGACCTGCGCTCCCTGCCCCCGGGCACCGCCGCCGATGTGCTGGTGCTGGAGGGAAACCTGCTGGCCGGCACAACGGACGCAATTCCGGAAATCGTGGGCCTCATGCCGGACGTGAAGATCATCGTGCAGACCTCGGCCGCCGACGAATCGCACACCGTCGAAATGTACCGCAAGGGAGTCCGTGGCATCATCCCGCGCTCCATTTCTCCGGAACTGCTGGTGCGCTGCGTGCGCAAAATCGCCGCCGGAGAAACCTGGATCGACAACAAGTCGGTGAACTGGGTCATTGAGGCCTACCGCTCGCAGGCCGTCGCGCTCACCGATCCCCGGCTCCAGCCGCGCCTGTCAGTGAAGGAACTCAGCATCATTGCGCTCATCACGCAGGGTAAGCGCAATAAGGAAATTGCCTCGCAGATCGGCACCACCGAGCAGGTGGTGAAGAATTATCTGCGGAAGATCTATGAGAAGCTGGGCGTCTCCGACCGGCTGGAACTGGCGCTCTACTGCCTCCATCATCAGTTGGACAAGAAATCCAAAGACGCGCAGCAAGCGCCTACCGCCTGACGCACGCGCCTAACGCAATTAAGGTTTTCCCTCATCGCTGAACGCTGTACTCTGTTTCCATGCCACTTACCCGTCGCGCCCTCATGGGACTGCTCGCCGCCGCCGGTTCCGGCTTGATCGCCAAACCAACTTCCGCTCTCGCCCAAACCCCTGCTCCGGGTTCGGAGACCCCGTCGAATTTCGAACATCCTCCAGGGTCGGCCATTCCTCCCAGCCCGTTCCGGGGCACGCGCGCCTCGCTAAAGAATTACGAAATTCCCGAGTGGTTCCGCGACGCCAAGTTTGGAATGTGGGCGCACTGGGGGCCCCAGTCCGCCATTGAAGACGGCGACTGGTATGCCCGCAACATGTATGTCCAGGGCTCCGACCAGTACAACTACCACTGCCAGCGCTACGGCCATCCTTCCAAATTCGGCTACCAGAACACCATCCCGCTCTGGAAGGCGGAAAAATTCGACCCCGTCGCGCTCATCAAGCTCTATAAAAATTGCGGCGCCAAATACTTCATGAGCATGGGCGTCCACCACGACAACTTCGACCTGTGGGACTCCCGCTACCAGCGCTGGAACTCCGCCCAGATGGGACCCAAGATCGACATTGTCGCCCGATGGCGCGATGCCGCCCGCGCCGAAGGGCTCCGCTTCGGCGTAAGCTCGCACCTCTGGATCACCTACAAGTGGTTTTCCACCAGCCACGGCAGCGACGCCACCGGCCCGCTCGCCGGCGTGCCCTATGACGGGGCCAACCCCGCCGGGTACGACCTCTACGTTGACTCCGACCAAGTCTGGCCCGTCGGCCCTCCGTGGAACGAAGACAACATCCCGCTCTGGTGGAAGCAGCAATGGTTCAAGCGCATTAAGGATTTGGTGGACCACTGCGAGCCGGACTGTCTCTACTCAGACGGTGCGCTGCCGTTCGAGTACTACGGCTACAACCTCGTCGCGCACCTCTATAACATCAGCGCGCGCAAGCACGGAGGCAAAACCGAGGCCGTCTACTTCTCCAAGCGCCCCGAGGACGCCGAGCAAGGCATCTGCGTCCTCGATCATGAGCGGTCAGTCATCGACACCATCGCGCCGCGCCCCTGGCAGACC
>JAICYR010000131.1 GCA_025934135.1 Acidobacteriaceae bacterium
AACATCAGCGCGCGCAAGCACGGAGGCAAAACCGAGGCCGTCTACTTCTCCAAGCGCCCCGAGGACGCCGAGCAAGGCATCTGCGTCCTCGATCATGAGCGGTCAGTCATCGACACCATCGCGCCGCGCCCCTGGCAGACCGACACCTGCATCGGCCAGTGGCACTACAAGCTCGGCCAGAAGTACAAAACGCCGAAAGAAATTGTGGACATGCTGGCCGACATCATCAGCCGCAACGGGAACCTCATGCTCAACATCCCGCTCCCGGCGAGCGGCCAGCCGGACGAGGAAGAACTGGCCATCATCGCCGACCTCACCGCGTGGATGGCCGTGAACGGAGAAGCCGTCTTCTCCACGCGGCCATGGAAAACCGCCGCCGAGGGCCCACCCGCCATCGCCGATGCCGCCAAAGCCGCCGCCGGATTCAACGAGTCATCCCGCCGCGCGCTCAACGCCGAAGACGTGCGCTTCACCACCAAGGGCAGCACGCTCTACGCCTTCGTCATGGGATGGCCCGACTACAGCGTCACCATCCGATCGCTGGCGCAAAACACCGCATTGCGCGTCGGCAAAATCGTAAACGTGGAGCTGCTGGGCTCCGACCGCAAACTCCGCTTCGAACAGAACAACCAAGGCCTCACCGTCTGGGTCGAAGGCGAACCGCCAACGAAGCACGCAGTAGTATTCCGGATTACGGGAGCGATCTAACAGGCAAATGGGTGGCCCACTCAAGCCTGTCTTTGGCTTGAGTGGGGACAACCGCCCCCGCCCTGAAGTTAGAAATCAATCACATCAATAAAAATTTGAGCGGATTAATTCTTCCACCGCCGTCGGCTGACCATTCCATTTATAAGGTTCAAAGCGGTAGGTTTTCACCGAGTCAACCGCAGCCTGTCGCAGCATGTCAGGGCCGCTAATCACACGGACCTCGCTCACTTCCCCCTTGGGCGAAATCATCACCGCGAGGACTACGGTCCCGTGGACGTGCGCAGCCTTGGCGATGGGCGGAGTTTTAGGATGCCTTCCGATCGAAATTATGCGCACTTCCCCAGGGGGTTCAAACAGCGGCGGCGACAGCGCTGGCAAAGCACCAACTGGAGGCTCAAACAATGCGTTATCGCCTTTGGTAAGCGGCTCAAGCGTAGTTACCCGTGCGCTCATCACCGGCAGGTTTGCGAACGTAACGTCAATTTGCTTGGACAGGTATTTGCCGTCTTTCGAGACGATGTTATTGAAGAACACCATATTCCCGTCGGGCAGCGCCTCCAAGCGAACAGCCGAGGAATTTTTATCGAAGCAAAACACGGTAAAAAGAAAACTCTTCTCATCTTCTCGAAGGCACGTCAAATCCAGGGAGCCATCTTTCGCATCATGGGCAGCAAACGTCAGGGGTTTAATCGCCTTTGCTGCTGGTATTGGATACACGACAGAACGTTCGAGTAATTCATCCGCCAACGAAGGCGCGGTGTCATCTCCGGTCATCAGCATCTTCTTGCCGATCTGGTAACGAACCTGGTTGAAGCCGTTGCTCGTATAGCTGATCTTGTACTTTTCAGGCCCAGCCCACCATTCCTCGAACACGCCTTTGTCCTTTGGTTTTCCATCGGCGTCAAAAGTCTGGTAATTGGCTCTAATATGCCAAGGCTGCGCGCCCATCGAACTCAACCCATTCACCTTCGCAGCCAGCAGCATCAGCTTATTCGGCTCTTTCGGCGTGGTGGGAGTGGGAGCGGCAGTTTGAGCGGCGGTCGCGGCAGGAGCGGCGGTCTTGGCGGAGCTCTGCGCGAACCCCGGCACTGCAATTAAAGCAACAATGAATGAGAAATATCGGAGGAACATCGCGGTTATCCTCCCAGCTTGTAGATCACGTTGATTTCCGTCCTCACGTCGACAGGCTCTCCATTCAGCAGATAGGGCTTGTACTTCCACGTCTTCACCGCGTCGAATGCGGATTGCCGCAGTTCCCTCGGGCCGCTGACAACCGATAGATCGCCAATCGTCCCGTCTTTGGTAATTTTGGCGTCGAGCATCACCATCCCCTGTACCCGCTGCTGCTTTGCCATTGCAGGATAATGTGGGTCCTCGCCGCCAAGCCTCTTTCCCGCAATCACCGAAGGCTTCACTCTCGCCAATGGAGCGGGCGATACTTTCCCCATCGGCGCAAAAACATCATCGGAAATTTCCGTTGGAAATTCCAGAGAAACCACATTCAACTTGACAATCGAAAGCTCTGAGTTCTGCGCAGTAATCTGCTCGGCCACATAATGCCTGCCAAAAGAGAAGATCTTGTTGAACAACACATAAAACCCACCGTTGAAGCTCTCAATCCGGATTGCGGGAATATCCGATGCGAGACAATAATCGGCCGCAGGCAGGGGTGACGAATGCTTTGGCTGAACACACTTCAGTTTGACGTCTCCTATCTTCCTGTTGCTCTCTGTATAACTTCCCTTCGCAATCTCGCTTTCAACAGGAAGTGGGTGCACCAGATACTCCTCCACCATATCTTGCGGCAGCGGAGCCCATCCGGTGTCGCCGGTCACCAGGCTCTTTCCACCCTCGTGGTACATAACCTGATTGAAGCCACTGCTCGAATAACTGATCTTGTATTTCTCCGGGCCGACCCACCACTCCTCAAACACGCCTTTGTCCTTCGGCTTCCCATCAGGATCGAAGGTCTGGAAGTTGGCTTTCACATGCCACGGATGCGTGCTTATCGAACCCAGCCCATTCAACTGCATGGCAACCAGCATCAGGTCTTTCGGGTTTTTCGGCATCGCAGGGACAGTCGCCGCCGCGACCGCTGCCGTTCCGGGTTGAGTAGTCGCGTTTGCGGAACTCTGCCCGAATTCCGGCGCCGAAACCAAAACCAGGATCAACACACAAGAAAATATTCGAGGAATCATCGCGCCGAGTTTAGCGCAACCGCGACGAGGTACAAAGAAATTTCTCCATCGCTAGAAGTCGACTCATGGATTCCCGAAAGTAAACTTCCGCGTTAGAATTTTTTCCAAACCATGCATTTGAATTTTCTCAACTTGGTAAAATAGAGATAGAGAGAAATAGGAAAGGGCCGCCAAGCATGCGGTCCTTTTTCTTTGCAATGAAGGAGGGTTCGAGGCCATGCGATGCTCTTTGTTTTCAAACGAAAGGGGCGAGACCCAATGAAGTCAATCAAGGAGCTATAAATCTATCAAAATCATACGATTGCAGAAGACCCGTTTCGCAAGTCCCTTAGAATCAAACATCTCTAAAACGCAAAAAACTGATTCGCTGCCTGCAGGCCTGAGTTTAGCAAGGGCTTTCCTGATCGCTGACTGCTGAATGCTGATTGCTGGTCTTACTACATTCCGTCGTAGCTTGGGCCGCCGCCGCCCTCGGGCGGAACCCAGTCGACGATCTGGTACGGGTCCTGGATGTCGCAGGTTTTGCAATGCACGCAATTAGTGAAATTGATCTGGAGCTTTTTGCCGCTCGCGGCCGCGGTGGGGCTGGTGTCGTCCACAATTTCGTAGACCGCCGCCGGGCAGTAGTACTGGCAAGGGTTTCCGTACTCGCGAAGACAGCGCGTGACGCACAGATTCAGGTCGCGCACAACCAGATGCGTGGGCTGATCTTCATCATGGCGCGTGCCGGAGTGGTAGACGTCCGTGAGCCGGTCGAAGGTGAGCTTGCCGTCGCCTTTCGCATTGAAGGTCATCTGCGGGCGATTGCCCGGATTCATGTCGTCGGCATGCTGCATCCGTAGATAGCCCGCGCCGTTGCGGTAGTCCGGCCCCATATTTGAGCCGCCGGAAATCTGCTGCACTCCGGCGCGAATCATGCCCTCGAATAATCCATGCTCGAAGGCCTGATGGAAGTTCCGCACGGGATAAAGCTCGGCCCCGATCCAACTGGAGTCCACCGCATCCTTGTAACCGCGCAGGGTCTCGGCGGAAGCGTCGTTTGACCGGAGCGCGCGAAACGCCGTCTCCGCCGCCAGCATTCCGCTCTTGATGGCCAGATGAATGCCCTTGAGCCGCTGCGAGTTCAGGAAGCTCGCCGAGTCGCCTAGCAGCATCCATCCCTCGCCGTAGATGCGCGGCATGGTGAGCCAGCCGCCGTAGGGCAGCGCCTTGGCGCCGTAGCGAATCATCTTGCCGCCCTCAAGAATGCGCCGCGCGAAGGGATGCAGCTTGAAGGACTGGAAGACGTGATGCGGGTCGGTGCGCGGGTCCTCGTAGTCGAGGCCCGTGACGAAGCCGATGGAGACCTCCGTGTCGCTGGTGCCGTAAACCCACGCTCCGCCGTACTCGGCGTTGGTCAGCGGATAGCCCTGCGTGTAGCGCACTTCGCCTTTGGCGATGCGCCCCGCGGGAATCTCCCATAGCTCCTTGACGCCCACGCCGTACACCTGCGCGTGGTTCGGGTCTTCAAGGCCCAGCGTGTTGATGAGCTGCTTGGCGCAGTTGCCGCGCACGCCCTCGGCCAACACTGTGACCTTGGCGTGAAGATCGTATCCCGCCTCAAAGTTAGCCTTGGGCTGGTTGTCCTTGCCGACGCCTTTGTCGTCGGTGCGCACGCCCAGAACCTTGTCGCCGTCCATCAGCAGTTCCGACCCGGCAAAGCCCGTGAATATGGTGATGCCGGCGTCCTCCACCTTCTGCCCGAGCCACTTGGTGAACCTGTTCAGCGAGACGATGTAGTTCCCATGCTCGCGCAGCGGCGGCGGAACAAAGGGCAACCGGCGCGCCTTTTTCTCGCGCAGGAACCAGACCGACTCCTTCGTGACCTGGGCGTCGAGCGGGGCTTCCGACTCGAAGCCCGGCAGCAACTCGCGCATGGAGCGCGGATCAAGCAGCCCGCCCGACAGGCAGTGCCCGCCTATTTCGCGCGCTTTCTCGAGGACGTAGATGTTCTCTTTGCTCAGCGGAGCATCTGCGTTCTCTTGATTGTGCCGGTCGATTAACTGCGAGAGTCGCAGCGCGCAGGCCATTCCGGCGGGGCCTCCGCCAATGATGACGACGTCGGCCTCCATCTGGGGGCGTTCAACACCGGGCAAGGGATGGCGGAAGTGAATCATGGCCGACTGGTTATGATACAGCGACGGGCGGAAGCGCTGCTTATCTGCCCGGTTCTCCGCCGCCCGCGTTGATCCAGGCATCCACGCGCTGCTCAAGAATGTCGAGCGGCAGCGCGCCGGAGTCCACCACCTCGTCATCGAAGTTGCGGATGTCGTACTTCGGGCCCAGCTCCTTTTTCGCTTTGGCACGCAGCTCCAGAATCTTCATCTGGCCGATCTTGTATCCCAGCGCCTGCGCGGGCCACGCGATGTAGCGGTCCACTTCTTCCTCGATGTTCGTCTCGTCCATCGAAGAGTGCGCGCGGAAGTAATCGATCATCTGCTGGCGAGACCAGTGCATCGAGTGGACGCCCGTGTCCACCACCAGCCGGATGGCCCGCCACTCGTCGGCTTCGAGACGGCCGTAGTCCTGATAAGGGTCCTGGTAGAAGCCGATGTCTTTGCCCAGATGCTCGGCATAGAGTCCCCATCCCTCGGTGTAGGCCGTGTAGTAGGTGTAGCGGCGGAACGCGGGCACGCCGGTCATTTCCTGCGCGATGGAAATTTGCAGGTGGTGGCCGGGAATCCCCTCGTGATACGAGACCGACTCCACATTGGTAAGCAACCGGTTCTGATACTTATAGAGGTTCACATAGACGGCCCCCGGGCGCTTGCCGTCCGCGCTGCCCTGCTCGTAATAGGCCTGCGTCTGGTCCTGCTGCATATAGGTGGGCACCGTCTTGACCACCAGCTTTGCCTTGGGCAAATGGTTGAATAGCTCGGGCAGCTTGGGCCGCATCTGGTCGATGTAGTGCTTGTAGAGGTCAAGCAACTGCTCGGGGCTTTGCGCGTGCAGCTTGGGATTGTTCGGAATCGACGCCCGCAACGCGGCCAGGTCTTTGAAGCCGAGCTTGTGGGCGATCCCGGTCATTTCGGCTTCGTCCTTCGCCACCTGATCCAGGCCAATCTGGTGGATCTGCGCCGGAGTAAGGTCGGTCGTCGTGCTCTGCTTTACCAGGAAGTCGTAATACTTTTCGCCGTCGGGAATGGCCCAAATCCCCGGGTCCGTACGGCCGGCAGGGATATAGGTTTTAGTGAGGAAGCGCGCCAGCCCCTGATAAGCAGGCAACACCTTTTTCTGAATCGCGTCCATAACCTCCTTCCGAATGCGCGTCTGCTCCGCCGCGCTGATGCCGGCGGGAAACCTCTTCAGAGGCTGCGCGAACGGCGTGTCCTCCGGCTTGTCGCTGGCAATGGCGTTCACCTGCGCCAGCACTTTCTGGAGGATGTACTTCGGCGGGACGCGCTGGTCCTCAATGCCAGTCATTGCGTTGTTGGTGACCTGCTGAATGGCCACCGGGATTTTGTTCAGCCGCGCAGTGTAGTCGTCGTAGTCCTTCGCGGTTTCAAAGGTAAGCAGCGAGACAAGCTCGGGCAGATCAATCTGGATGCCATTGAACTGTGTCATCGGCATCTCCCACGGTTTGAACTCGGCCTCCTCCTGCTGATCGACCAGTTCGCGGACCATCAGTTCCCTGCTGAGCTTTTCCTGGGCGGTCATGCCCGTGTCGTCAATCTGGCCGAGCCGAATCAGGTAGCCGCGTCCGCGCGCCAGGGCCTCGTTATAGGCTGCGACGGAGCGGTCCGTAAGCTGGTCGTCGTAGCGCTTGTCGCCGATGCTGGACGCGAACTCGGGATCGTGCTCCAGCCGGTCCTGCCATATCTCGGCAAAGAGCGACTTGAGCGCGGCCTGGCGGTCGGCCAGCGATTGAGGGGCCGCCTGAGCATTGATCGTTCCGGGACGCGACGACCGCTCCTCCGCCTGCTTCTGCACGGATTTGGGAAAGGTCTGTGCGGAAGCGAACGAACCATAGAAGCTGAACAGGAGGACGGCGAGAAAGGAAGCGGCAATCTTTTTCATCATGAATTGCGGAATCTCCGCAGCTTCCATACTAAAGCCGCGGCCCGTGATCCTTTCCTCTTTTCCCTTTCCCCTTTACTCTGTACTTACATGAACATCGCAAACCTGAACCAATTGCGCGTCGCGGTACTCGGAGCGGGAAAGATGGGCGGCATTCTCCTTCAGGGATTCTTGAAGGAGCAGATGTTCGGCCCTGACCAGATTGTCGCCACAGTCGCGCACGAAGACCGTGCCTCCGCACTGTCCGCGCAGTGGGGCGTGGAAGTCTCGACCGACAATGCTGCCGCGGTCCGCAAGGCGGACATTATTCTGCTGGGCGTCAAGCCCTTCCAGATGCCGGGGCTTATGGAGGAGATCAAGCCCGCGCTCACGCCGAAAAAGCTGCTCATTTCCTTCGCCGCTTCGGTCAGGACTTCGGCCATTGAGCAGGCCGCGGGAATGGACATTCCGGTGATCCGCGCCATGCCCAACACGCCGTCGATGCTGGGCGCGGGCATTGCCGCGCTGTGCCGTGGAAAATTTGTGAGCGAGGCGCAGCTTGAGCTTGCGGCCCGCATTTTTGAGGCAGTCGGGCGCACTGTGATTGTGGACGAAAAGCACATGGACGCCGTGACCGGCCTTTCGGCAAGCGGCCCGGCGTATATCTACATTATTCTGGAATCGCTGGCGGAGGCGGGCGTGAAAGTGGGCCTACCGCGAGACATCGCCACGCTGCTGGCCGCGCAAACCGCCTTTGGGTCGGCCAAGATGGTGCTGGAAACCGGCTACCATCCGGCGCTGCTGAAAGACGCAGTGACCACCCCCGCCGGATGCACCATCGACGGCATCCTCGAACTGGAAGAAGGCGGCCTGAGAGTCACCCTCATCAAAGCCGTAATGCGAGCCACCCAACGCGCCAAGGAACTGGCGGCGGGCTGAGGTGTCCCACTCAAGCGTGTTGTTGGCTTGGAGCCCGCCCTCGCCTTAGTGCGGATTGTCTTCGTCGTTGTGCCGCTTGTCATTCACCTTGTCGCGGGTGTTCTGCGCGCCTTCCTTGGTCTCGTTGTAGGCCTTGTGGCCGCCTTCCTTGGTTTTCTCGTAGGCTTTGTGGGTGCCCCTCTTCGTCTTCCTGTAAGCCTTTTTCGTCCCCTTTTTGGTTTTGTGATACGCCTTTCTCGTGGTGTCCTTGGTGGTCTGTCCCGCGTCCTTCGCGGCATTTTTCGTGTGGCGTCCCGCGTCTCTCATGTCCTGTCCGGCGTCATTGTTCTGCGCCATCACAGTCACACCGGCCCCGCCGACCAGCGCGGAAGCCAGCAGTATGCTGAGGATTCGTGTGCTCTTCATATCGGTCGAGATTCGTCCCAATCGCGGCGAGTTGTACCTTTCAGCCGTAAAATAGTTGCTGAAGCATCATGAGCGCTCCCACCTCCTCCGTCGCAGCCCCTTCCGTTTCGTCTCTCACTCCATCGCGCGCGCTGCGGGCCTATGCCTGGGGGGTCGTCGCATACAACGTGGCGGTAATTTTGTGGGGAACGGCGGTGCGCGCCACCGGCTCCGGCAACGGCTGCGGAGACCACTGGCCGCTCTGCAACGGATCGGTTTTTGAGCACCACCCCACCATCTCCACCATCATTGAATACACCCACCGCGCCACCAGCCTCATCGATCTGCTGGCCATTGTGGGCCTCGTCGCCTGGACGTTTCGCGGAACGGCCAAACGCCACCTGGCCCGTGCCACCGCTGTCGCCTCGCTTATCTTTATTTTTCTTGAGGCCATGCTGGGCGCGGGGCTGGTGCTGTTCGGCATGACGGCCAATAACCAGTCTGTCGCGCGCGCTCTCTATCTGGGACTGCACCTTACCAACACGCTGCTGATGCTGGGCGCGATCGCGCTGACCGCGCACTTTCTCTCGCGGAAGCGCGGCTTCATGCGCGGCAGCTTTGAGTTGCGCGGCATGGGGCTTTCCATCGCCGGAATTGTCTCGATCCTCGTGATGGGAGTCACCGGCTCGCTGGCCGCGCTGGCCGATACGCTGCATCCCGCAACGAGCCTGCGCGCGGCGTTTCTTCAGGACTTCTCCGCGCACAGCAACTGGATGCTTCGTCTGCGCTGGGTGCATCCCGCCGCCGCCATTCTGGCCGGAGTTTTTGTGGTTGCGCTTATTGTCGCCGGAGCACGCAAAGCGGAGCACCGCAAGCTGGCTGTTCTCCTTGTGGGCTTGCTGCTTTTGCAATACGCGCTGGGGGTCGCAGACCTTACGCTGCTGACGCCGCTCTCGATGCAGATTCTTCACCTGCTCGGGGCGGATATGGTGTGGATTGCGCTCGTGGTGCTGGCCGCGGGCCTCAGCATTCAGCCGATTGAGATTACATCGGCCGACTAGCGCGGATGGCCGTGAACAATGGCGGCCACGCTCCCGGCGAGAAACAGCACCGCCGCGATGGTGCCTCCGCAGATGTAGAACCATCCCACGCCGCGCATCAGCCGCACGCCCATCTGGTCCGGCTGCCTGCCGAAGGACACCGTGCGGTACACGCGAACCGGGTTTTGGACAAAGAACTTGCCCAGCGCGACAAATCCAACGGCGGCCATACACGCCACGATAAATTCAAGCGGAAACCGCATCCTCACTCCTCAAGCGCTGGCTAATCCGGCGGAAGCCACAGGCTTCTGTCCGGACGTTTTTCCAGTCATAGCATATAAATACCACGCAAGCCACGCGATTGCCTGCGCAATGGTGCTGCCTACCTTTAATCCGAGCGATGTCTCGATGTCTCGAATTGCCTGCCGGTCATCGGGGTTCTTCCCATGGTCGAGCAAGTGACCACTGGCCCAGAACCATTGCGTATCGTGATGCGAAGGATGCGCCGACGCGACTCCAATCATGGTTCCCGCCACGCAGATTACTGTCGTGACCAGAAATAGCGCGAACACCGCCAGAAAAACAGGCGAATGCCGCTTCGGGCCGGCTGATACTTCAGCCGCCTTTTCGCCTGATATAGCCGGACTCACACCCATCTCACAATCCTGGTCATGAACAAGAATTCGGACACGCGCCTTCACACGTATATAACGATAGCGCCGCCACGCATCCTACCAACCAGCCCGAGGGGAAAAGCGACTCGGAATCAATAATTCGGAACCAAACCACGCAACCTCCGCTGCAACAAAACCTTGTAGGCTGAACGTGGGTGCCAGGCGTGGTTTTCCACGTGCCCGGACTCTGATAACGTAAGACGAGAGTACTAATGACACACCTCCTCTTCGCCCTTCTTCTCCTTCAGGCGGACACCGGCGCGCCGTTGCCCGAACCTGCCCAAGGCAGCGCCATCATGGAGATGCTCCGCAATAGCGGACCCATCGCCCTTATTGTCCTGGCCATCCTGTTCGTTTGCAGTGTCTGGTCGTGGGCCGTCATCCTCGGCAAGTGGGCAGCTTCCGCCGCGCCGCCGCGCAGAGCCATCGCTTCCTGCGCGCTTTCCGCAAAG
>JAICYR010000110.1 GCA_025934135.1 Acidobacteriaceae bacterium
GCAAACCAGCTTCTGAACACTTCCATTCTTCCCAAGGGCGCCAAATTGACGGAGTCGGTGAACGGGGCCTACGACCTGGAGGTTGAAGACATTCCGGCGAAGCCAAATGACGACTACCTGCCGCCGTTCGGCAGCCTGACCTATCGGCTGATCTTTTATTATTCTCCGTTTCGAACAGCGCCCGAATACTGGAAGACCAATGGAAAATACTGGTCCAAGGACTTTGACGACTTCGCTCATCGCTCCGGAAAGATCCGCGACGCGGTGAACGGGATCATTGCTCCCGGAGACACAGCCGAGCAGAAGGTGGAAAAGATTTATGCGGCGGTAATGAAGATAGACAACACCAGCTTCACGCGCGAACACTCCGCGGAGGAGAACAAGGCCGAAGGCGTGAAGGTTAGAAACGACGACGACATCTGGGCGCTGAAGCGCGGCACCAGCGACCAGATCACGCGGCTGTTTGTAGCCATGGTGCGCGCGGCCGGACTGAAAGCATACGGCGCGATTGTCGTGAATGCCGATGAGAGCATTTTCGAAAAGAACTTCCTGAACTGGAACCAGCTTGACGATGAGCTGGCGATTGTCTCCATCGACGGGAAGGAAAAATATTTCGATCCGGGAGAGCGGTATTGCGAGTTCGGCAAGCTCCATTGGAAGCACGCTTGGTCGGGCGGGATTCGAGAGACCGACGATGGAACAATACTGTTCCAGGCACCTGGAACCAATTATTTGGAGAACGCGACGAATAACACGGCTCGACTTACGCTGGATCCGACCGGTCATGTGAGCGGCCTCCTTTATATTTCGATGAGCGGCGTCAGGGCGCTGGCTTGGCGGCAGGCTGCGCTGCGCAACGACGAGACGAAAGTCAAGAAAGACTTTGAAGATGACCTACAGCACTCCGTACCTCCCGGCGTGCGGGTGAAGACGAACCACTTTATCGGCTTGGCTGACCCCGCGCACCCGCTGATGGCGGTCGTGAACGTTTCGGGGACTCTGGGCGCCGGGACGGGCAAGCACGTCTTTCTTCCTGCGGTCTTCTTCGAGGCGGGCGATCCGCCGCTGTTCGCGAAAACCCATCGCGAAAATCCGGTTGACATGCGCTATCCCTATACGGTGCGGGACGACTTCCAGTTGACGCTGCCGCCAAACATGACCGTGGAGAGCGTTCCGAAAGGCGGGGATGTGCCCTACGTACCCAACGCGGACTACGACGTGAAGTTTGGGTCCAAGGGCAATATCTTCGCGTATGTAAGGCTGCTTCGTGTGGCCAACGTGATGTATAAGACGGAGGAATATCCGGCGTTGCGCGGATTCTTCCAGAAAGTAAGCGCGGGCGACCAGGCACAGGTGGCGCTGAAGATGGGCCCGATGGCGGTTGCGGCGTCCGGCCCAGTAAACGGCGGGAAATAACATGAGAATTCCGCGTTGGGTCCTGCTTCTTCTATTTGCCCCTCTCGCCATATCGCCGGCGTGGGCGTCCAAGCCCGATCTGCCGGAATGGGTGACACAGGCGGCCGCGTCCAAGCCGCATCTCTCTGCGGGAGAGCATCCTAAGGCCGTTGTTTTGCTGGAAGACAAGCTGCTCACGGTCAGCGCCGATGGGCAGATCACGGAAAGGTATCGGCAGGTCATAAAGATTCTGCGCCCGGAAGGCCGCAATTACGCGCATCCGGTGGCGTGGTTCAACAAAGACCACAAGCTGCTCTCGTTTCAAATATGGAGCATCGGTCCCGACGGCCATCCTTACGAACTCAAGAAAAAAGATATCTATGAGCGGGGAGCCGAGGAGTGGGGCATTCTTTACAACGACACGCGATACAGGTCGGCGGACGTTCCGGGGGCCGACCCTGGCGGAGTTGTGGCCTACGAGTACACGGAGCAGTATCCGATGTATTCGGAAGACGAATCGTGGTTCTTCCAGAATGGGGTCCCGACGGTCAGGTCGGTGTTTGAGATTGATCTGCCGCCGGGATGGAACCATTCCGCGCTGTGGCACAAATATGAAAGCGCGCTGCCCACGGAGGTTGCGCCGAATCATTTTCGCTGGGAGTTGAGTGATATTCCGGGCATTGACCTTGATTCCGTCATTATGGCACCTGCGGAGGAGGCGCTGGCCGGGCGCATGGAAGTTTATTTTTCCGCGAATCCGCTGCCGCAGGGGCAGCAGGAGGCCGCGCAGCTTTGGACCCGAATCGGCGAGTGGTACACGCAGCTTGCCGCTCCCAAGAGCGAAGGCCCGGCGGACATTGCCACGGCCAGCCGCGCGCTGGTTGGTACGCAGGACGACTTCATGCAGCGGATACAAAAGGTCGCTGGCTTCATGCAGCAGCAGATTCGATATGTGGGGATTGAAATCGGGATCGGCGGCTGGATTCCTCACACGGCGGAAGATGTCTACCGAAACCGCTATGGCGACTGCAAGGACAAAGCCACGCTGATGATTGCGATGCTGGACGCGGTGGGTGTGCGCGCCACCTGTGTGATGGTGGATACGGACCGCGGAGTGGTTGATCCGAAGGTGCCGTCGCGAATGGCCGATCATATGATTACAGCCATTGAAATTCCGGCGGGGTACGAGAACCCCGCTCTAGAGGCCGTGGTGACGGCAAAGAATGGCCGGCGGTACCTGATCTTTGATCCGACCAATCAGTATGTTCCGATTGGGCTGCTGCCTCCTTACTTGCAGGGCAGTACGGGATTGTTGATGGCGGGCGCGAACAGCGAGGCGATTGCTCTGCCTGTGCTGAATCCCAGCAGCGACACACTCGACCGCACCGCCACGTTCACGCTGGGCGCGGACGGCTCGCTTGCAGGCAACGTTGTTGTGAAGCGGCAGGGTGCGTCCTCGTGGAAGACGCGCTACAGCTATGCGATGGGAAGCGAGAAGGAAAAGCGCGAGGGTCTGGAAAATTCACTTCGCAACGATTTTTCGGCATTTCAGGTGACTGGAGAGCAGTTCCAGAACCCGAGCGGCTCGGAGCAGCAGATTGTTCTTCGTTATGGAGTGATGGCATCCGGTTATGCGGAAGAATGCGGGCGACATGCTGCTGGTGCGTCCACGAGTACTTGGCTCGGACGCGGTGCAGCTCTCCGACGAACCCCGAAAGTACCCCGTCGAGTTTTCGAGCACACGGGACTGGCGCGACACCTACGATGTGAAGATTCCAGCTGGCTACAAAGTGGATGAGTTGCCCGATCCCATGAATCTGGACACCGCTTTCGCCAGCTATCACAGCCAGGTGACGGTGGCTGGCGATGTGCTGCGCTACTCCCGCGAGTACAAGGTGAAGAAGCTGGAAATTGGCGTGACGGATTGCCCCGAGCTTCGCAAATTCGAAGGTGAAATTTATACTGATGAGAACCGCGACGCGGTCCTGAAAAAAGTGGACTAGCCGGTTAATTTCCGCATTTGCATTCGTCTAAACGAATGGCGTGCCCTTTTCTGGACGATTGCCTCTGAGAGGCGCATTCTGCCCGAACCAACTAAGATGGGAAGAGGGAGACGTTTCCTTTTGGCTGTGAAAATTAAGTTCGCTCCGAAAAAGCGGGGCAAACCGCGTTCGTGGCGCATGCCGCTGCTGATCGCCGGAGCGGTTGTTGTCGCTTGCTGTGTTGCGTTCGGCTGCGTTTTTGGGTTTTATTACGTCAAGTACGGCCACATTGTTGACGAGCGCCTGCAGAAGCCATTTTTTGAGAACACAGCGAAGATCTATGCCGCTCCTCAGGAGCTTCGGCCGGGACAGAAGTTCGCCGCCGATTTTATCGCGCAGGAGCTTCGCAGCGCCGGTTATTCCATCGACAGTCAGGGAAAGCAATCGACCATGGGGACGTTCTCCGAAGGGCCGAACAGCATTACAGTGCATCCCGGGCCGCAGTCCTATCACGCTCCGGAGGGAGCGACCATCTGGTTCTCCAAGGGCACGATCAGCCAGATCACCGGAGATAATGGCCAGCAGCTTGCCGCCTATGAACTGGAGCCGCTCCTCATTACCGATCTCTCCGACAAGAACCGCACCAAACGACGGCTGGTGACGTGGGACCAGATTCCGAAAGTAGTGGTGCAGGCGGTCACGGCGATTGAAGACCACCGCTTTTTTGAGCACGGAGGCGTGGACTACTACGCCATGGCCGCCTGGGCCTGGCATGATCTCCGCGGAGACCGCCGCAATATAGGTGGGGCTTCCACGCTGACGATGCAGTTGGCCAAGGAGTTCTTCCTCACACCGGAGCGGACGTTCAGGCGCAAGTTCCTTCAGATCGTCATCACGTTTCAGTTGGAGCATCGCTTTACAAAGCAGAAGATTTTTGAGCTTTACGCGAACGAAGTTCCGCTGGGCCAGCGCGGCAGCTTCTCCATCAATGGGTTCGGAGAGGCCGCGCAGGCATTCTTCGGAGAAAACGTGCGGCAGCTTACGCTGCCGCAGGCCGCGCTGCTCGCCGGTCTGATTCAAAGCCCCAGCTATCTGAATCCATATCGGCACCCGAAGCGTGCCATCGCCCGGCGGAATGTGGTGCTGGATGCGATGGTGGAATCGGGGGACATCACCAAGGAGCAGGCGGAAGCAGCCAAGGCCACGCCGCTCAAGCTGGTCCCCGGCGCGGTTGATACCGGCGAGGCTCCGTACTTTGTCGACCTGGTACGCGACCAGTTGGCCGCCAAGTTTGGCGATACCGACTACAACAACGAGGGACTCCGGATCTATACTTCGCTCGATCCCCAACTGCAACGCGCAGCCAGCGAGGCCGTGGCGGAAGGCTTGGCGCAGGTGGACAAAACTGTGGAAGCCCGCCATGCGCGGCTGGTGAAGCTGCTGGCGAAACGTGGACGTCAGGCGCCGCCGCTCGTCTATCCGCAGGTGGCGCTGGTGGCGCTGAACCCGCACACAGGGCAGGTGCTTGCTCTGGTCGGTGGGCGCAACTACGGAGCGAGCCAGTTTAACCACGCCGTTTCGCATCGGCCCACAGGCTCCATCTTCAAGCCATTTGTTTTTGCGGCGGCATACAACACCAGTCTGGCCGGCGCGCAACTGACAAGCTCCGATGGGGTAAGCGGAATCTTTACCCAGAACACGAATCTGAACGACGAGCCCACGACCTTCACCTATGCGGACGACCAGACCTATTCGCCGCATAATTTCGAGGACGAATATCGTGGACAGGTGACGGCGCGCACGGCGCTGCAATGGTCGCTCAACAACGCCACCATCTCGCTGGCGCAGATGGTGGGCTACGACAATGTGGCCGCGCTGGCGCATGACGCCGGAATCGCGTCGGTGAAACCGACCCCCGCCATGGCCATCGGCGCGTACGATGCGACGCCGCTGGAGATGGCCGGGGCCTACACGATCTTCGCCAATAACGGAGTGAAGATCGATCCGTGGATGCTGGCGTCCGTCCGCGCCACAAACGGCGATGTGATGGACGACTACACGCCGAAGTCCAAGCCGGTGCTTGACCCGAGGACCGCATTTTTGACTACGGCACTCATGGAAAATGTCATTAACCATGGCACGGCTGCGGGCGTTCGCGCGATGGGCTTTATCGCGCCAGCCGCGGGCAAGACCGGAACTTCACACGACGCATGGTTCGCCGGGTTCACGAGCAACCTGATCTGTGTGGTGTGGGTTGGCAACGACGACTACAGCGACATTAAGATTGAAGGCGCGCACGCCGCCGCGCCCATCTGGGCTGACTTTATGAAGCGCGCAGTGGCCTTGGCGGAATACTCAGACACGAAAACGTTCGATCCGCCTCCGGGCGTTGTCCAGGTGCAACTCGACAAGGCCACCAACCTGATTGCCGACGCCGCGTGCCCTGACGACTACACCGCCGCGTTTCTTGACGGCACGCAGCCGACCGACACCTGCGACCACGTGAACGGAAATCAGCACAACCTGTTCCAGAGGATTTTTGGGTTGGGCGGAAGCAATGAGGGCAATACCACCACGCCCTCGAACACGTCCCCGGCGTTGACGCCAAAGCAGCCGAAGATTCCGGCCATCAGTCCCCAAAAGCCGACCGTGGTTGCGCCTGCGAGGCAGGTTGAGAAAAAGAAGAAGCGCGGATTCTGGAGCCGCATCTTCGGCACACACGACGACTCGAACGACAACTCGCAGCCCGACCAGCAGCAATGACGCGAGTTAGATCTCTTGGGCTTTGTCAGTTGCCAATGGCCGCGGCCTGCGAATGTTGAAGCCAGAAGGTGCAGCCGAGAAGCCCGCCTCCAGAAGAAATCGCGCCAGCCAATGCTCATGTACCGGCTGCCCGTTAACCGTGGCGATGAGCAATCCGCTGTTGGCGTGGTCTTCATCCTCCCGCATCGCGGCAAGCGTGGTTTCCACAAGATAGGCCGCCAGATCACGCGCCGCGTTCGTGCGGTCGGGTTCGTCAGCGGGGAGGAAAACCTGCGCGTTCGGATTGTTGCGTCGCAGAAACGCGAGAAGTTCTCCATTGCGCAGAATGACGGACGCGCCGACGCTTCGGCTGAGTGAGCGTGGGCCGTCTTCCGATTCCTCGCCGTGCTGCGGCCACGGCAATACTGATCCGTAGAGGTTCGCCGGATCGGTGGCAGCGAGCGCAACCATCTCCGGCTTTTCCGGCGGGCGCGCGCGCAGTGAGCGAAGCATATCCACCGCCGCTCGCAAACAGAACTGCGAAGCCCCGAGCCCGGCGACGAAGTATCCGCGACGAATGCGCCCGCTCTGCTCAAGTGCCTTCAGTACTTCATAAACCGCGCTGAACCCACCGGGGATGTTTTCCTGTGCGACAGTTTCGCGGGTGACCACGCCATAGCGGTTTAGAAGTTGCAGAGCCAGCGCGTGGATCCACGCTGTCTGCTGCGCGGGAGTAGTGCGTTCCGATTGGGGAACCAAACTCCAGCGGCCCTGTGCGCTTGGCGGTGTAGTTCGTCGCGAGCGAAACGCCGGGGCATTGTGCTGCCGCTTCGCCTGACGTGAGGAAGGCGGCCGGGCGACATAGGCGCGCAAGGCGTGAAATGTGTCATTGGTTACAACTCCGCGCCAAACCAGGGCCCAGAGCGCATCCAGCAGCTCGCCGGGATAGCCTCCACCCACAGCTTCATGCAGATCGGAAAAGAACATGGCTCCGCCGCGCGCGAGATGTTCGATGATTTGCTGTTGCTTTTCATTGAGCGGATGCCCGTCCCGCGGGGGCAGCAGTTCGGATATCTTGTCGGCAAGATAAAGACCGATTCGCCCGTCGCGTTCGCCGAGTGAATCGAAGCCGTACCACGCAACCTCGCCTGCCGCGATCAATGTGTCGAGGTCGCCGGGCGAATACCTCGCCAAACGGGCGGGCAGAATTGCCGACTCCAGCAGCGATGCCGCCAAAGGCGCGCCCTGAAGGTTTTCGATGGTGTCCAGGAGCGCGTCCAGCCCGCGCCGCCTCGCAAGTACGCCCTGCCAGTGAGTGGTAAAGCGCGCCAGCATCGCGGGCTCGACCGGTTCGACCTCCTTGCGGAGCCGCGCCAGCGACTTTTGCCGAATCTGCCGCAGCACCTCGGCGTCGCACCACTCGCGATGGAGTCCATCGGGTCGAAAGCCGCCTTCGAGAATGCGTCCATCGAGGACCAGCGATTGAAGCGCGGACTCGACGGGGCTGCGGAGAACCCCGAACCGGGTCACCGGCTGATCAGCCGTGAACGGTCCGTGGGTGCGCGCAAAGCGCCGCAGCAGTTCCAGCAGGGGCGCGGCCACCGGCGTGAGCAGGGCGATGGGAATGCCCGATGGCAGGGTGATGCCGAGGGCGTCGCTATAGCGCGCGGCGTCTTCAACAGCGATCAGGCGGGTCTCGCCGGCAATTTCCACTTCCAGCGCGCGACGAGCATTTAACAGGGCGCCGAGTGAAGATTCCAGCTCAGACCCGGCAACGCGGCGGGCCAGTTCCGGACGAGAAAGGTCGCCCAGCCGCAGCAGCAGGTCGTGGATGCTGTCAGGGCTGTGCGCACGCCGAGTTTCTCCAAGCGCTTGCAACTGCCGCTCTACTTCGTCAATGGCATCGGCGTCGAGAAGCTCGCGCAAGTCGGCTTCGCCGAGCAGTTCCTGAAGCTGGCTCTGATCAATCGAGAGCGCCTGCGCGCGGCGTTCGGCCAGCGGAGCATCGCCCTCGTAGATGTAATTGACGACATAGCTGAAGAGCAGCGATGACGCGAATGGCGACGGTTTGCGCGAGTCGGTGACGTGGGTTCGTATGTCGCCGCTCTCCACCGCGCGCAGCACTTCGAGAAATGCCGGCATGTCGAACACGTCGCGGACACATTCGCGATAGGTCTCCAGCAGCATGGGGAACGATGGATACCGCGACGCGACGGCCAGCAGATCGTGTGATCGCTTGCGCTGCCGCCAGAGCGGTGCACGGCC
This sequence comes from Acidobacteriaceae bacterium, assembly GCA_025934135.1. Classification (GTDB taxonomy): domain Bacteria; phylum Acidobacteriota; class Terriglobia; order Terriglobales; family Acidobacteriaceae; genus Silvibacterium. The sequence continues at coordinate 8,385 of JAICYR010000110.1, forward strand.
CAGCGCGCGATTGCGAGGAAGCAGAAGCGCCCGCGCCGCCGATTCGCGAAACTTCGCCGCGAACATCGCCGTGCCGCCAAGCTGCCGCAACACAAGCTCCGTTGCCTCGCGTGCCGAGGGCAGCAGCCAAGCGGGATTCGGCGCGGCGTCGGTGTCAGGAAAGCGCAGCACAAAGCCGTCGTTGGCCCACATGGTTTCCACACGCGGGCCTCCGCCCGCAAGAATCTTTCCTGCGGCGGCCATTGCCCACGGAGCATGGACCCGGCTGCCAAACGGCGTGAGCACGCAGACGCGCCAATCGCCCATCTCGTCGCGCACGCGCTCAATCAAGATGGTGCGGTCGTCGGGGACCTTGATGGTGGCCGCTTCCTGATCGGCGAGAAACCGAATGAGATTTTCCGCGGCCTGCGTGGCGAGGCCATGTTCGCGCACCAGGCGGCTGATGGCCGCGTTCTTCGGAACCTCGCGCAACTCGCGCGTGAGCGCGCCGATGCGGCGTCCGAATTCCAGCGGCCTGCCTGCGAGGTCGCCGTGCCAAAAGGGCATTTTGCCTGGCTCGCCCGGAGCGGGCGAAACCAGCACGCGGTCGTGCGTGATCTCGTCAATGCGCCAGGTCGAGGCCCCGAGGACGAACGTCTCTCCCACGCGGCTTTCAAAGACCATCTCCTCATCCAACTCGCCCACGCGGACGGGCTTTTCAGCGCCGGATAGAAAAACACCGTAAAGGCCGCGGTCGGGAATGGTACCGGCGTTCAGAATCGCCAGGCTCTTCGCGCCCTCACGGGGAGTAACAATATTGAGCGCGCGGTCCCATGTGATGCGGGGCCGCAGCTCGGCAAATTCGTCCGAGGGATACCGCCCCGCCAGCATGTCCAGCACGCCTTCAAACGCACCCCGGGTGAGCGATGCGAATGGAGCGGCGCTCCGCACCAGCGCGAATAGGTCGTTTACGGTGATCTCCGGCTGGCGAGGAGGCTGGCCGTGCTTGCGCGGAACCGCGAGCGTGGGCGGCTGCGCTACTGTTGCAACAATCTGCTGCGCCAGCACGTCAAGCGGATTGCGAAGATATCGCGTGGACTCAACCAGCCGCTCTTGCATCGCGCGCGTGACGGCGGCGCAGGCGACGAGATCAGCGCGGTATTTGGGGAAGATGATTCCCTCACTGGGCGCGCCCACGCGATGCCCCGCGCGTCCGATGCGCTGCATTCCGCTGGCGACTGACGGCGGCGCTTCAATCTGCACCACAAGATCTATCGCGCCCATGTCGATGCCCAGTTCGAGCGAAGAGGTTGCGATAAGCGCGCGAATATTGCCCGCCTTGAGTTGCTCTTCAATTTCCGCGCGCTGCGAAGCGGCCAGCGAGCCGTGATGCGCACGCGCCAATGTCTCGGAGATTCCCCGCTGCTCCGCAAGCTCGTTGAGCGCGCCCGCAATCCGCTCCGCCGTGCGGCGATTGTTCACGAAGACCAGCGTGGATCGGCGGGCGAGCACAATTTCCAGCAGGCGCGGATGGATGGCGCTCCAGATCGAGGTGCGTCGCGCAGTGCCGCCGCCGGGAAGCTCCTCCACTTGCACGACCCGTGCCATGTCTTCTACCGGGACTTCCACTTTCAGGTCGAGCCGCTTGGGTTCGTGCGCGTTCAGGATGGTGACCGGGCGAAACTTCTGTTCCGCCTCTTCATCACTCGTCCACTCGTGCTGGAATTCGGCGAGCGGGTCCCTTCTTTCGGGCTGTTTGGGGACTCGGGCCGATTGCACGCCTCCCAGGAAATGCGCCACTTCTTCGAGTGGCCGCTGCGTGGCGGAAAGGCCAATGCGCTGGAGCGGACGCTGCGCGATTGCTTCCAGCCGTTCGAGACTGAGCGCGAGGTGCGCGCCGCGCTTGGTGGGAACCAGCGCGTGAATTTCATCCACAATAACGGTTTCCACCGTGCGCAGCGCGAGCGCCGATTCCGAGGTCAGCAGCAGATAGAGCGACTCCGGCGTGGTGATAAGGATTTCCGCCGGATGTCGCCGGAAGCGCGCGCGGTCCTTCTGCGCCGTGTCGCCGGTGCGGATGCTGATTTCCGGCGTGTGAAATGGGATGGACTTGCTTTGCGCCAGTTCCGCGATGCCGGCCAGCGGCACGCGCAGATTGCGCTGCACATCCACAGCTAACGCTTTGAGTGGACTGATGTAGACGACGCGGCAGCCTTCTGTCGCCTTACCAGCAGAGCCAAACATGAGGCGGTCGAGGCACCAGAGGAATGCTGTCAGGGTCTTTCCCGTCCCGGTGGGCGCGAGAATTAATGTGCTTTCTCCGCGTGCGATAGCAGGCCATCCCTGACGCTGCGGCGCGGTGGGCCGCGCAAAAGCGGAGCGAAACCACGCGGCGGTGATCGGATGAAACAGCGCGAGCGCGGCATTGTCATCCGCGCTCTCCGGCTTGGATTTCTTTCCGCGCGTCATCTCTTGAAAGCACGCCTCACCCGCGAACAGCAGGATATCGCGACTGCGGTTTATGATGCTGCGGAAGGCTTCCTATTGTTAGTAGGGGGCTTCCTATTTGTCAGGAAATGTTATCCTGCGGCTCTCCTCGAGGGCTCCCAAATGAACCTCTTTGTCAGAACTTTGGCGCTAATCCCGGTCTTACTCGCAACGGCCTGGGGGCAAAGCACCGGCGTCCTCGGGAACTGGACGAACCCGGGCGGTTCCACAATCCACATTTATCGATGCGGCTCTGCAATTTGCGCGAAGCTGATTGCGATCAGCAAGGATGCTCCCGGGCGTGTCGATGCTGAAAATCCCGACCCGGCGCTGCGCGGGCGCTCCCTCTGTGGCTTAGTGATCGGAAGGGATTTTGAGTCCGTAAGTTCCAGTCGGGCCCAAGACGGCAAACTTTACGATCCCAAATCAGGAAAAACCTACACCGGGTCCATGACCCGCGAAGGAGACAAGCTTAAGCTCCGCGGCTACGTAGGCATTCCGCTCTTTGGCCGAACCGAGACATGGAGCCGCGCGCCGGATAACATCGCCGCCTGTCACTCCTGAGGCGATTGCGCGGGCATCGGTTTTACCTCGGAGTTCAGCCCGAGCGCCTTTAGGACCGTATCATCCGGAGTGATTTCTGTTTTGGTCCTCGTCACGACGCCGAAGTTCCCGCGATAATCCCACATGGCCCAGCCGATGTGGTTGGCCTCCAACGCCGAGCGGACGGCGGTGATCCACCTTGCGCGCGACGTCGGAGGAACCGTGTCCTTGTACGCTCCGAACTCATCACAGATGAGCGGAACATTCCGCTCTCGCGCCCACGACGCCGCGAACGCGATGCGCCCGGCAATCGCCTGCGCGTTCCAGCCCTCCGCGCCGTAAAGATACAGGTTGTAACGCGCCAGGTCGCCGGGAACGTTCTTCATTTGCTCCGTCAAACCCGAGTCCGCTGCCGGAAACGGAATGTCCTTGTAATAAATCCAGTCATCCGCGCCCCACGACGCGCCCTGGTGCGTGAAC
>JAICYR010000239.1 GCA_025934135.1 Acidobacteriaceae bacterium
ACTGGTTTTTCCTCGTGCCGGAAACTCCCGTCGTCATCGATTTGAGACATGTCCGCGCGCTGACGGATTTCACCTGGCGGGTTCGCCAGGCACTGGTACGGAACAAAATCACGGGTGCGAACGGGGCCGAAATCGACCACATTGAAGTTTTCGGCCCGGCAAGCCGGCCTGACCTGAACGGGCGTAACTTCGTCCTTTGCCCGGGCGGAGCGTATGATCGCTCGCCCTGTGGAACGGGAACCAGCGCAAAACTCGCTTGCCTCTACGCGGATGGAAAGCTGCAAGAAGGCGAGGTTTGGCGCCAGGAAAGCGTCGTTGGGAGTATTTTCGAGGGCTGGGTTCGTGTGCGTGACGGCCGTATCTTCCCGTTCATCAAAGGGAGGGCCCACGTCAACTCCGAGGCGAATCTGTTGCTTGCAGAAGCCGACCCGTTTTGCTGGGGAATCCGATCATGAGCGAGCCCGTGTATGACGTCGTCATTGCGGGCGCCGGCATTGTGGGAGCGGCCTGCGCGTACGCGTGCTCGCGAGAAGGTTTGAAAGTTGCCGTTCTCGAACGGGACTTCATTGGCGGAGGCGCCACCGCGGCCGGCATGGGACATGTCGTCGTGATGGACGATTCCGAAGCTCAGTTCGCACTCACGCGTTACTCTCAGCAGCTTTGGCAGGAACTTGCGAGCGAATTACCGGCCGATTGCGAGTATGTGCGGACCGGAACTCTCTGGGTGGCGGCCGATGAAGAGGAATTGATTGAGGTTCGCCGCAAGCACCAGTTCTACTCTCAACGGAAAGTTCCTTCTGAAATCCTGGATTCGCGGTCGCTCGATGCCGCCGAACCACAACTGCGCACCGGCTTGGCGGGCGCGCTTTTTGTCAAGGAAGATGCTGTCGTATACCCTCCTTGCGTAGCCCGCTATTTGTTGGAACGCTCGCGGGATCTGGGCGCCCGTGTCCTGCTGGGGAAAGAAGTGATCCGGCTGGACGATGAGGGCGCCGCGTTCGAGGACGGAACCATGATGAAGGGCGCCGTCATGGTGAACGCGGCGGGCGCACGCGCCGCTTCGCTGCATCCCGATTTGCCGATCGTCCCCCGCAAAGGGCACCTGCTGATCACGGAGCGCTATCCAGCCTTCGTCCATCATCAATTGATCGAGCTTGGCTATTTAAAAAGCGCCCACAAGAGCACCGCGGATTCGGTTGCTTTCAACGTTCAGCCTCGCAAGACGGGGCAATTGCTGATCGGATCGTCCCGGCAATACGGAATGGACTCTCCCGAAGTCGACCGCTCCATTCTGAGCCGGATGCTGGCGCGCGCCGGCCAATATATTCCGTCGCTTCCGGGGCTTTCGGCTCTGCGCGTGTGGACTGGCTTACGAGCCGCTACTCCCGATAACCTGCCGCTGATTGGCCGCTGTCCCGGTTATCGTCACGTCTTCGCGGCGGCCGGACATGAAGGACTGGGCATCACAACCTCTTTGGCGACGGCGAGGCTGCTGATCGATCAACTGATGAGCCGCGCGCCCGCGATTTCTTCTGAGCCTTATTCCGTTCAACGCAACATCGCAGTCCATGGCTGAGCTTGTGTGGATCTCTATCGATGAATCGCCCGTCGAGGTGGAACCTGGCACGACCGTTGCGGCGGCCATTCTGCAATCGGATACCGCCGGTTTCAGGCGCTCCGTCACCGGTGAGTGGCGCGGGCCTGTTTGCGGAATGGGCATTTGCTTTGAATGCCGTGTGGCCATCAACGGGCAGCCGCATCGGAGGAGCTGTCAGGCTTACTGCGAGTCCGGCATGGTGGTGCGGACTAAGTGACCGGACCCGAATACGAAGTAGTTATCGTCGGCGCCGGGCCGGCCGGAATCTCCGCCGCCTGCGTAGTCGCCGAGACCGGCCGGGACGCTCTGCTGATTGACGACAACCCCAGTCCAGGCGGCCAGATTTGGCGGGAACAAGAGCGGCACGGATCGAACTGGGAGGCTGCGCACTGGCTGCGGAGGCTGCAGCTCTACCGGGTCGAAGTATTGAGGGGCGCCACGGTGATCGATGGGGATCCCGACAAACACGCGATCGTCTGCGAGACGGCAAATTCCGTATCGACTATCCGGTACAAAAAACTGATCCTCGCAACCGGCTCACGTGAGTTGTTCCTGCCCTTCCCCGGCTGGACTCTGCCGAACGTCATGGGAGCCGGCGGTCTCCAGGCGCTTGTGAAGGCCGGGATGCCAATATCCGGCAAGCGCGTCGTGATCGCTGGCAGCGGTCCACTCTTGCTGGCCGTGGGAGCGTACCTCAAAAAGCAGGGCGCGCATGTGCTCGCGATCGCCGAGCAAGCCTCCTGGGCGCGGTTGGCGCGGTTTGGCTTAGGCCTCCCGACGCAACCATATAAGCTGGCCGAAGCCGTACAGCTCAAGCGGGCTTTGTTTCGCGTGCCGTACCACGCTGGCGCATGGGTTGAGGCAGCCCTGGGCGAGACGGTGCTGGAGCGTGTGCGGCTGAGCTTGTCACACCGTCGTTGGGAGGCGCCGTGCGATTATCTCGCGGTTGGCTTTGGACTCGTGCCCAATATCGAATTAGCCGCGACACTCGGCTGCAAGTTGAGCGCCGGCTGTGTTCAGGTCGATCCCATGCAGCAGACATCAGCGTCCGACATTCTCTCTGCAGGAGAGACCACGGGCATCGGCGGTGTAGAACTGTCTCTGATGGAAGGCCGCATTGCCGGATATTCCGCAATAGGCGATCGTCTCAACGCGCAGTGGCTGTTCAGCGACCGCGAACGCATGAGGCGCTTCGCGCGGCGCATGCAAAAAGCCTTTGCACTGCGCGAAGAATTACGCCATCTCCCATTGGAAGGCACGCTGGTGTGCCGCTGCGAAGATGTCTCTTACCAGCGCATAGCGCCCATGCCCGGCTGGCGGGCGGCGAAACTGCACACGCGCTGCGGAATGGGACCATGCCAGGGCCGCGTGTGCGGACCGGCCGCCGAGTTTCTGTTTGGCTGGCATTGCCAATCCACGCGCGCGCCCGTGTTTCCGGCACGAATCGACAGCCTGATCGGGCATAAGGAAGAGTGAGGTGGAAGGTTCCGTGGTGCATGGCTTCACCGCAATGTCAGTTAGTATCGTGGGGCAGATGCTTCCGTAAGCAGACCACCAGCCGAACTTTAAGGTGTACTGGCACGGGATTCCGTCGATTGCACCCAGGTGCTAAAATGACGTGCCATGGGTTCAGGTGAAGAGATTCCCTGTAGCTGTAATGGTACAAACGAGAACTGCTGGCGATGTAACGGAAGCGGCTATATTCCGGTCCCGGAACGACGGTCAGCGACACCCACTGGGCTGGGAAAAATTCTGTGCCCCTATTGTCAAGTGCGTTTCAAGGCTTCCGCTATTGACAGCCATCAACTTCAATGCTGGCGACGGCCCTCACGTCAGATATTAGCTTCGACGGCCACCAAATCGCTGCCGGCAAAGAAACGCAAGCCTCGGCAGCTTCTAAAATCCAAATCATTTGACACGAGGTCGAAAATTACCGCGAAGGCAAACGAGCCGACTCCCTGGGTTTGCCCTCTGTGCTACTGGCAAATTAGTGGTACGAAAACACGTGAGGCCGCAGTGGAGCTTCTTCTTGCTCATGCACAACTTAGGCATCCACACGATTTACCTCAGTTCTCTGCGATCTTCCTTAATAACCAGCACACCCGGTGTGAAACACCGCCCGCCACCGAACCTTCTATTCGTAATCTAATAGCCTGTCCCGAATGTAAAGTTCCAGTCCGGCAAGATCGGCTTCAGAAACACCGGAAACGCGTCCACCATGTCAGGACCTCCGAGCGACATAAACTCGATTACACCAAGCGTTGCGCTCCAACCATTTCG
>JAICYR010000019.1 GCA_025934135.1 Acidobacteriaceae bacterium
GCACTGAGCGCGAGGAGACCAGACGGCGGGGCCGCGCGAGGTGTTGAGCAGGCGAAACTGGATTCCGACGGCGTCCGCAACTTCGCCCATGACGCCGCCGAGGGCATCGACTTCGCGGACAAGATGGCCCTTCGCGATGCCTCCAATGGCGGGGTTGCAGGACATCTGCGCGATGAGGTCGAGGTTGAGCGTGAACAGCGCGGTACGCAGGCCCATGCGGGCGCAGGCCATGGAGGCCTCGCAGCCGGCGTGTCCGGCTCCGACGATGACCACGTCGTACTGTTCGGTGAAGGGCATCCTTCTTATTTTAGCGAATAGGGCACAGGCATTAGCCACTAGGCATTAGTGATTAGTGATTAGCCATTCGGGAACAGGCAACCTTGGGCCGGGTTTATTTGGATTCGCCTTCGTTCAATCGTTCCGGCTGGGAGTTGTAGATTTCTTCCACGCGGGCGAGGGTATCGATTTCGGCAACGGGCTTGTCGTCGCGGATGCGGAGGATGCGCGGGAAGCGCAGAGCGAATCCGCTGTTGTGGCGGCCGGATCGCATCACGTTATTGAAGGCAACTTCCAGAACCTTGAGCGGTTCGACGGTGCGGAAGTGGCCATAGTCTTCGAGCGTGTGCTGGTGGAAGAATGCAGTCAAGTCGGCGATTTCGGCGTCGGTGAGACCGGAGTAGGCTTTGCCTACATTCTTGAGCGTATCTCCGTCGCGTACGGCAAAGGTGTAGTCGCTGAGGACTCCGGCGCGCTTGCCGTGTCCGAATTCGACGCCGGTAACGACCACGTCGAGCGTAGCCAGTTCGCGCTTGAGTTTGAGCCATGCAAGGCCGCGGCGTCCGGGCTCGTAGAGGCTGGCCGAGTCCTTGAGCATCACGCCTTCATTGCCGCGCTCGCGGGCTTCGGCGTAGGCGCGGTCAAGCTGGGTGGCGCTTTCGAGATGAACAGCCGGTGCAAGCTGAAGGCGCGGAAAGGCGAGTGGCGCGGGTTCTGAGAAGAGCAACGTTTGTTTTCGCGGACTTGTGACGGCAGTGGCCGGCGCATGCCTGGAGATAAGAGATTCAAGATGAGCGCGGCGTTCGGCAAGCGGGAGTTCAAGCAGCAATTCGCCGCCGTGGTAAAGCACGTCGAAGACTACATAGACGACCGGCGTCTGTTCCAACATTTCGGCTGAGACCTGTTTGCGTCCGATGCGCTGCTGGAGCGCAGCGAAGGGAAGAGCGCGAGCTTCGCGCGGATTCCAGGCAAGGATTTCTCCGTCGAGGATGACGGGTTCGTCGAAGTGGGCTAAGGCTTCGCGCAGTTCCGGAAAGCTTGCGCCGATGTCTTCGCGGTTGCGGGAGAATAGCTCGACACGGCTTGGCTGCGCGGGGTCGCCGCAATGGAGTTGGGCGCGAATGCCGTCGTATTTATCTTCAAGGACGACCCGGCGGACAGGCGAATCGCTGATGCCGGTTTCCTCGCGGAAGCGCTCGATTGCCTTCTCTACGCTTTCGACGGGGCTGGCCAGCATGAATCCGAGCGGATGGAAGAGCTTCATAGAAGCCTGCGCGAGCCGGGCCTCGGCGGCCATCGTGACTACGGCGGTGAGGTCGCCCTGGAGCATAACGGCGCGGCGGACGGCTGCGGTTTCGGCGGAGTAGGCGTGGGCAATGGCTTCTTCGACCAGGCTCTGCTTGACTCCAGTGCGCATATCTCCGGAGATGAGCTTGACGAGGTATTTGGCTTCAAGCGGATGAGAGCGATTCAGCAGATCGAGCAGGATGGGGAGTTTGGCAGCCGGACCGCGCGCGGAGGCGAGGGTGTCAAAGGCGTGTTGGATGTCGTGAAGCGTGAGTGGCGAACCGGACGGATTGTGGTCCGCCAGCAGGTCGCGGGCGGCGGCACCCAAGTCTCCGTGGCGGCGATAGCCGGCGTACATGGCGTCGCGGCTGGCGTGGCTTGCCTCGGCAAGAGCCTTGGATAGAAGAGAGCCGCCCACGTTCAGCGCACGACGGTCGGTCTCGGCAAACGGCGTTCCGGAAAGATAGAGCGCAGTGAGAGCGGCGTCGGGAATAGCGAGGCGTTGCAGAAAAGAAGCGATCAGGGCGCGCTTTTCAAGCTTCTTTGTGGTGGCGGCGAGCGCCTCACAGAGTTCGGCGAATTCAAGGAAGCGGGTGGGCATGGAACAGCACTCGTGACTATAGATGCGGCATTGAGTCCGGTTTGCGCCGCGCGATATCCGGTCGGCAGTACAATATTGTTATGCGGCATCAGCGCACTTTACGCGCCCTTCTTTAGCGGCTCCCGCCGCCACCGCCGAATTGCGCCAAGAATTCAATTTCCATTTCAAAAGATCAGACCGCGTGAGTCGCGGCGTGAAGGAACCCAATGTTTGAGCGTTTGGAACAAATTGAGGCCCGGTACGAAGATTTGGGGCGGCAGTTGGCCGATCCAGAGATGATTGCCGACCAGCAGAAATATCAGAAAGTGGCGAAGCAGCATCGTGACCTTGAAGGCGTGGTGGAGAAGTTTCGCGAATATCGCGGGGTGATGAACGGAATTGCCGACGCGCGCGGAATGCTGCACGAGAGCGATGCGGAGATTCGCGAGATGGCCGCACAGGAGTTGGCGGAACTTGAACCGCGGCAGCCGGGGATTGAAGAAGAACTGAAGCTGCTGCTGCTGCCCAAGGACCCGAACGACGAGAAGAACGTCGTGATTGAAATTCGCGCAGGCACGGGGGGCGACGAGGCTTCGCTGTTTGCGGCGGAGGTTTTTCGGATGTACTCGCGATATGCGGAACTGCGGCGGTGGAAGGTGGAAGTGCTTTCCAGTTCGGATTCGTCTGTGGGCGGGCTGAAGGAAGTGATCGCCATTATTGAAGGCGACCGCGTGTACTCGCAGCTTAAGTATGAGAGCGGCGTGCATCGCGTGCAGAGGGTTCCGGCTACGGAGACGCAGGGCAGGGTGCATACGTCGGCGGTGACGGTGGCGGTGCTGCCGGAGGCCGAGGATGTGGACGTGAAGATTGAAGCAAAGGACCTGAGGATCGATACGTTTTGCTCGTCGGGGCCGGGTGGGCAGTCGGTGAACACAACTTATTCGGCGGTCCGCATTACGCATTTGCCGACCAATACCGTGGTGAGCTGTCAGGACGAGAAGTCGCAAATTAAGAACCGCGAAAAGGGAATGCGTGTGCTACGCTCGCGGCTCTACGAAATGGAAATGGAAAGGCAGCAGCAGGCACAGGCCAAGGAGCGCAAACAGCAGGTAGGTTCCGGCGACCGCAGCGAGAAGATCCGGACATATAACTTTCCGCAGAACCGACTAACCGACCATCGGATCGGGCTGACGCTGCACCAGTTGACCGATGTAATGGATGGCAAGCTGCAATCGGTGGTGGACGCGCTGATTACGCACTTCAACGCGGAACGGCTGAAGGCCGAGGGCGAGCCGGTTGCCTGATCGCTTAGGATGAACACAAATGCCCGGATGGCGAAATCGGCAGACGCAGCGGACTTAAAATCCGCGGGCCCGAAAGGGCCGTGGGGGTTCAAGTCCCCCTCCGGGCACCATCTAAAATACTGAAAATTTAATTACTTATTTGGATAAATCTGTGACGGCCGATTCGATCTCTGCTTTCCCATCGGACCGCTGGTGCATGTTGATTCCAGCAGTGCGCTTCCCGCGATCCGGTCCACAACGGACTGAGTATGCTGGGGCGACAGGTGGGAGTAGCGCGCTGCCTGGCTCATGGTTTTGTGTCCCGCCGCTTCCATGATTTCACGAGTCGTTGCACCCGCCATCGCCAGCCAGGAGCAAAACGTATGGCGTAGTCCGTGCCAGGTGATCCGCGGTATCTCAGCTTCTTCGACAGCGACATCGAACCATGATCGATTATCGAGTCTCTCCTGCTTCCCGTCGGCATAGACGTCGGACCGATCTTCGCGAGGAAACAGGCGCACACGTGAGCTGCTTGCCACCACCAATGCACCGGTAGATCAAATCGCCCGCGGCGTGGGCTTCTCTAGCCGCAGCCATTTCTCACATGCGTTCCGTAAAGCTTACGGCGTCTATCCGACCAATTTTCGCGCAGTCGCATTTGGAAAATCGAAATCAGCCCTCGAATAAATACCTAAATCCTGGTCTTTGCCAACTCCTGCGCCGCTCTTCTCACAACCTTCGTCGGAGATTCATAATTGACGATAAATTGCCGGGTCACTCACCGAAATTCTGCGGAACTCATCTGGGCGAATCACCATGGGGAGATTGGGAGGCTTGGGGTCAATTCAGGGTCGTTGGATGTTTGTCGATTGGTGATTTGAAAATCTAAGTGATCGTGACCGCCGCAACCTCGTAGTCGTCCAACGATGGGATCGTGAAGCGCAGATCCTGGCCGTTCATTTTAAAAGGGAGGCTCACCTCCGAGCGCAACAGATCAACGGTCTTTACTCGCACACCCGATGGCAAATTCATTCTTACTTGCTGCGGCCCCTGGCTTACCACCGACCGCAACCATCCATGGTGCGTGTTGGGGTTGGTGTAATTGAGCAAATGCACCGCGTATCCGGGATCCGTCTCCCAGCAGAACATCTCGACAAACCCGGGACCTTCCACTATGACCATGCGCTCATCGCGCGTCAGCCATCGAAGTGTGTTGTGGATGAGTCGAAGCAGATCTCCGTGGCCCGTAAGCCAGTAGGTGCGCTCCACGTCGCCGGAGAACCAGGCTGTGCGGCCTGCGCCTTTGTCGCGCAGCACAACCGCTGGCTCGGTGGTGTGCGGTACCGGTGGATACGCCAACTCCGGTGGATAGCGCACGAACCCCGGCACCACTGTCAAAAGCGGATCAGCAATCGGATTTAGCGGTACACGATTTTCCGCGCCTGGGAGCCAACGCGTGTCAGCAAATCCCGCAAGGATCGCATGAGCACGTGCGGCATTCTCTTGCTCGATCCATGCGTAGTATGGGTTGCCGTTTGTGCCCACCGCCTCGCCGGCCTTGCTGATGCCGAACACGTCCGCCAGCCCAAAATTCGCTCGCGGTTTCAGGTTCTCGTCGTAAAGGCTGGTTTCAAAGCTGCCCATCAGAGAGCCGCCGGCATTCACGTAGTCGCGTAATTGCTGGCATTGCCTGTCGCTGAGCATGGCCACGTTCGGCAACACCAGCGCTCGATAGCGGGCGATGCGCTCCGGTTCCAGCCGGTCCTCATGCACGAAATCAAAAGCAAAGCGTCTCCACAACAATGCGTCGTAAATTCCTTGTGTGGTCTCGCGCATGTAATGGCGCGTGCGCGCGGTGGCTGGTCCAGAGTAGAGAAGCTGTGTGCTCTGTCCAATTACCACACCAATGTTGGCGATCGACCGTCGATTCGCGAAGTGCCTGTCGTGTTTCGCCGTCCAGCGAAAGTATTCTTTCCCCAGATCCTGCCATCGCAGGTCCAGGCCGGCTCCGCCTTCCGCACCGACAAAATGCAGGTACGGCGCCATGCCGCTCGCCAGCGTCTCATTCAGCCACATGCGCGTTTCTTCCGCGCTCTTTGACAAATTGCGCCACCCGGGCGATCCGGTTGAGTAAGCCGCCGTCACATTGGCCGCAAACTTTCCGTCCAGGACGGCGTTGCAGACCCGTCCCTGGAGGCTGCAACCCCATACTTCCGGTTCCTCCCAGGTGCGGCCCTGATTGTCGGCCTGAAACCACTTAGCTGTTTCTCCCAACCGGGCCAGGTTGGGTCCGCCGCGCACGTTTCCGCCGGAGTTTGCGAAGAAGAAGCTTTCCGGATTTTTCTCCTTGGCAATCGCATCGTACTTCGCCCACAGTTCCAGCACGCGGTCCGTGAAGATGCGCCAATACGCCGGCGTGTCCGAAGATGGCAGCTTGCTGCAGATCGCGCAATGGCAATCCGGCAGGCTACCGAGGGGCGGCCATCCATTGGTGTAAAAGCAGTCCACCTCATAGAGCGAGTTGATCTCCCGCATGATCGCCGGAACATAGTCATCCATGTAGCTCGAGAACATGCACGTCTTGAACAGTCGCGGCTCCTGCCCGTTATGTTGCACGGATCCGTCGCGGTGACGCATTGCCCATTCCGGATGCGCGGCAAGCGCATCCGGCCAATTCAGGTCGGGGCTCATTCTGGCTACTACGCGCATTCCGCGCTTGCGTGCAGCCGTAACGCACTCGCCAAAGAAATCGCGACCGTTGAGAAATTTTCCATGCTTGTGAAATGGCACCTTCGATGGATAAAACGCCAGGATGCCAGTCACGCTCACAAACACAACATCGGCCTGCGCCGAATGCCAGAAGTCGGCCCACTCCTCGATGTTCATAACCGCCGGGTCGTGTTCGGTCATGTTCGTTTGGCCAACGCGCCGCACGCGCATGTGCCAGGGCAGAGAACTCATGTCCCTAGCGGGTTCACGCTCCGGAAGCGTTACAAGAACGCCGCCGCCGGCCGCCATGGACTCGGACCACGAGAACTGTTTCGCCCCCGTCTCCGCCTGGGCTTCCAATCCACGTAGAGCCGATGCAAACGGCACCGCGGCACCCGATGTCAAACTGCTTTGAATGAATTTGCGTCGGTTGATCATGCGGTCGATGATTCTTGAATGCAGCAAGTGTAATGGAGATGCCTCCACCGCGCCAATTGACTTCTACCGAGCACGGTGCCGTGCACTGTACTTGTCCTATTCCATCAATGAAAATCATGAGATCGCACCTCCAGCGCCCTGTCAGAGAGTGGCATAAGGCGAGTCGCCTTTACGTGAATCACATTGTCCTGGTTTTGCAGCACACCTTCGACCAGGAGGAACCTGCTTCGCGTTACCACCAGGCGGTCGCGGTCGTAAAGATCGGGCGTGATGATGACGTTGGCGATGCCGGTTTCATCTTCCATTGAAAGAAAGATGAATCCCTGTGCTGTTCCGGGGCGCTGGCGGGCAATAACGCAGCCTGCCGTGCGCACGAATTCTCCGTCTTTGCGAGCCTTTAGATCCTGGGCGGACAAAACTCTCTGACGGCGGAGTTCCGCCCGGCGATGATACATAGGGTGCTTATCGATTGTGAGTCCTGTGCCCGCGTAATCCGCCACCAGTCGCTCTTCCGTATTCATCTGGTGAAGCGGTGAGGCGTCTGAATCTTCCGTAACGGATTCAGCATTCTGCCGGAGCAGAAGGCCTTCCAGCTTCCCGGCGCGTTCCACCTGCCAGAGCGCGTCGCGGCGATGCTCAATTCCGTCGAGCTTATTGAGCGCTCCGATCCGGGCGAGGAGGGTCAACTCCTTCTTATCGAGCACGGGAACGCGCAGGGCGATGTCATCTGCGGAGCGAAAAGAGCCATGCACCGTTCGGGATGCGACAAGCGCCTCTGCTGCTTTCTTTCGCAAACCCTTCACATAACCAAGCCCCATGCGCAGCGACAACGAGCCACCAGGCTCATGCTCCATCGTGCAAGGCCAATCCGACTGCTGCACATCGATTGGCTTAACACGCAACCCATGCCTCTGCGCGTCTTTCACCAGAACCGCGGGGGCGTAGAAACCCATCGGCTGATTATTCAGAATGGCGCAGGTGAATGCCGCCAGATATTTCACTTTGAAATAAGCCGAAGCGTAAGCGATCAGAGCGAAGCTGGCTGCGTGCGACTCCGGAAAGCCGTACAGCGCAAAGGAACTGATTTGCTGCACGATGTTCTCCTGCGTGGCCGCATCAATGCCGTTCACCGTCATTCCCTCACGCAGCTTGCCTTCAAGGTTCTTCATTCGCTCCCAAGAGCGGCGCATTCCCACTGCGCGGCGCAGTTCTTCGGCCTCTGCTCCGGTAAAGTTAGCGACGGTCATGGCGATGCGCAGCAATTGCTCCTGAAAGAGCGGCACGCCAAGCGTGCGCTTCAATACAGGCTCAAGCGATGGGTGCGGATAAGTGACCGGCTCCTTATTCTGGCGGCGTCGCATGTAGGGATGCATCATTTTTCCGACAATAGGGCCAGGGCGAATGATTGCCACCTGAACGACAAGGTCGTAGAAGCGCGTTGGATAATTGCGCGGCAAGGATGCCATCTGCGCGCGGCTCTCCACCTGAAACATGCCGACCGTGTCCGCCTGCTGCAGTGTGCGATACACTTCGTCGTCTTCCGGAAGCTGGGCCAGATCGACCGGCTCGTCGTAATGTTGAGGAATTAATTCCAGGCAATCCTTGAGGACGGCCATCATGCCCAATCCGAGTAGATCGACCTTAATAATGCCCATGTCGGCGCAATCTTCCTTGTCCCACTGAACGACGGTGCGGCCCGGCATGGAGGCGCGCTCCAGCGGGACGACTTTATTCAACTGCCCCTGGCAGATCACCATGCCGCCGGAGTGCTGGCCGAGATGACGCGGAAGGTCCTGAATCCTCATGCATAGTTCAAGGTACTTTCCGATGCGCGGATGCTTCACATCGAACCCGGCATTTTGAAAAGAATGTGCCATCGTATCGGTTTTGCCGCGCCACTCCCATTGGCCGACTAAGCTCGATAGCCTCCCCAGCGACTCTGGATCAAAGCCCAGCGCTTTGCCCACTTCTCGTGCAGCGGACTTGCCGCGATAGGTAATGACGTTGGCCGTCATGGCCGCACCCAACTCACCATAGCGTTGGTAGACGTACTGAATCGCCTGCTCGCGCTTTTCTTCCGAGGGCAGATCAAGATCAATATCTGGCCACTCGCCGCGACTTTCGCTCAGGAAGCGTTCAAAGAGAAGCTCCATGCCGACCGGATCAATGGCCGTAATTTCGAGCGCATAGCATACGGCGGAATTGGCTGCGCTGCCACGGCCCTGAATCAGAATGTCGTTTCGTTTGCAGTACTGAACAATGTCCCAGACGATCAGGAAGTATCCGGCGAAGCCCAGCTTCGCAATTAGCGCCAGTTCGTGCTCGACCTGCTTTTTCGCACGCTCCAGCAGGTTGCGGTCGTTTTTCGGGGTGTAGCGTCGCATCACGCCTTCCGCAACGCGCTTCCGCAGAAAGCTGTCCATCGTCTCGCCCTCTGGGACGGGGTAGCGCGGAAACTCATAGCCGAGATCATCGAGTTGAAATATGAGACGCGAAGATAATTCACTTGTATTGGTGATTGCATCCGGAACATCGCGGAACAGTTGGGCCATGGCACGAGCCGAGCGCAGGTAACGCTGGCTATTGACTGAAAGCAGGCGCCCAGCATGATCGAGCTGTGTGTGGTGACGGATCGCGGTGAAGAGGTCCAGGACTTCGCGGTCATATGCAGCGGCATACCGCACGCCGTTCGTTGCCAACACCGGCAGCTTCAGAGCACGTGCAATGCGGATCGCGGCCTGGTTGCGCCACTCCTCCTCGCGCTCGGAATGACGCTGGACTTCGACATAAACATTCTTTGGGCCGAAGATCCTGACCAGTTTTTCGATAACTTCGCGGCCATCTTTCTCGCCGCCGTTCGATAATGCCGCTGCGAGCGGACCTTCGTCCCCTCCGGTCAGGCAGATGAGTCCAGATGCGTATTGCTCAAGATCATCCCATGCCGCCGCGCCTTCGGCTTTCGTTGGCTCTCGCATTTTGAATTGAGTAATGAGTTGACATAAATTCTGATACCCTAACCGCGATTTACATAGGAGCGGCAGCCGTGCAGGCGCAGGAAGATGCTGTTGCGGCAGCCATGCAGGCGGCGTCAAGCGTGACCCGAAATCGGATACAGCAATTTCCGCGCCAACGTGAGCACGGATGTCGTTGCGCTTGGCGCTCGTATGAAAGCGGGCAGAGCCATAGAAGCCGTTCAGATCAAGCAGCGCCATTGCCGGCATTTCCAATTCGACCGCTCTCTCAATCAGCGACTCCGGCTGCGATGCCCCTTCCAGAAAGCTAAAGGCGCTGGCGGCGTGGAATTCGACATAGCGCTCAGTCATAGAGCGCCTCCATCTGCCATGTTCCTGTCGCCACTTGGTGAACAAGGCAGCCACAGAGAAATGTGCCATCCTGCGCCCGGGCGACAACGTCCCACTGCTGCACGCCCCATAGCGTTGGAGACCACCAGTCTCCATTTATGCGCCAGGGGCCATAGGCGCTCTCAACACCGTATTGCTTTGAACGGAAGCTGAAGGAGGCGGGCCGGTTGTCATGAAGCGCCACAGTAACGCTTTCCGGCGGACGAAGCTGCCGCATGGCCGGGCGAGGGCGCACCTGAGTTAATTTCGACTCAGCCGCTCCCGAATGAACCGTAAACGGCTCCACGCGAAACGCGTCCGGCTGATGTGAATCCTTGAGCACGGCGCGTCCCACGCAATCCTCGCCCACAATGGCGCGGATGCGGGCGAGCGTGACATCGAGCCGCGCCGGCTCCGGCAGTTGTGGGGAAAATAGACCGAGTTGCGCTTTACTCTTCCTGCCCGGCTCCGCTAAAAGCGTGATGGCCAGGATGGCTGCCTGCGGAGGATGCGCTTCCAGATCAAGATGCAGTAGCTTAAGCCAAAGGTGACGATCATTACTCGGCAATGCGGGACGAACGGTTCGGGTGTGCGACCCGCCGCCATCAAGAAGCAGCGTGATTGTGACGGAAGCTAGCGCGAGCGACCGTGCCGCGGCACGAAGAAGAAGCTGGTCCAGCATGACGCAGATCACGAACAACAGCGAATCGAGCAGTTCTACTGAGGAGTCCAGTTCCATCCGCTCTTCGAGTGAAAAAGCGGGTTCGACCGGTATGAAGAGATGCTGCATTTCTCCGCGCGCCAGTTCGCGCAGACACTTTCCTTCCTGCCCCATGCGGCTGATCAGCGCTTTTTCCGGCAACTCCGCCAACATGCCCAGCGTGCGGATTCCCCAAAGAGAGAAGGTCTGCGCATGGTCCTCGCTCAGATCGAGTACCGTGAGCGGGAGAAGCTCCAGAGCAGCGCGTTCATTGCCTGGCTGAATCACCGTCACTTTTCCGGGATGTCCACGCGCAAGGCATACCGCCGCGTGAAAGTTGCTGCTCACCGCAACGGATGCGGTGATTCCCAGAGCGCGCACGCGCTCCCGGATCTGCCGGGCCAGAACCGACGGAGGCCCAAAAAGACTTTCCGTGCCGGCAATGTCAATCACGCAGCAGAAGGTGTCATCGACGCTCTGGTCTTCCACGCGCGGTGAGAATGTTCCCGCACATTCGAGCAACACTGACCTTGCCGCTGCTTCTTCTGCGCGGGACCTGACGAGTACTGTGGCGGATGGAAATGTCTCAACCTCGACGCGCGTCATGCCACGTTCTATACCGAGAAGGCGAGCTTTGGCGTTGTATGAGCACGCCTCTTCGAGCGGCGGCTCGCCGTCCATCACGACGAACGGCTTCTCCCATAACTCTGGACGCAAGCGCAGCATCACCTGAGCAGGAAATTCTTTTGCAAGAACGCAGGCATAGAGTAGAGCGGGATTCGTCATCTTCCACCTGCCCAGGCAGCACGGCTCCGCCATTCGGCTGCCCTCACGCCTTGTGGCGGCTTTCGCATCGGAACAACGTTGGCCGAAGCAGGCGCAAACCGCTCACGATCTACTGCCACGGAGTATCGAGTGCCGGTGAATACTGTTGTTTCGTCACACAGCGCAGTTCCGGCGTCAAAACGCAGCACCAGCCCGGCGCTGCTCTTTGTGCAAGCGTGTTGAGTCAGTAGCAGAATGCTGGCCTGACTTCGTTCCGCGGCGGCACGATAACGGAACCAGGTCGCCAGCGGCACACGCGCGGCGTATTCCGGCGCAATGCTGCCCATGTCCAGCACAATCGCGCTGAAGCCGCCCGCCTGGAGCAGCAGATCGGTCGCGCGCAATGCCTGTTCCATCCGCGCCCATGGCCTGGCTTGAGCGATTGCCTTCCTTACGCCCACGTGAAGCTGACTCGGCGCGGTTGCCGCTTTTGCGCTTCTGACGCGCCGCTGGGGTTCGGCGCATCTCGGCCCGAAGAACAATTCCGGAATGGCTTCCGACAGTCCATTAGCTTCCGTTCGTGGGTGAGGGCCAAATCCGCCTCCATGCAGGCCCTTTGTCACCGGAGGCGGAACAAAGCATTTCTTCGGAAGCTCGAATCGGCTTGCCGGCTGTTGTACCGGATTGATTACGCCGCAACGCACCCATAGCAGCCGCGACAAATCCACTCCTATTGCCGCCGCCGACTCCGGCTGCATGCAGTCGGAAACATCCACCCACGCGCAGACCTTGCCCACTACCGTAACCTGGGCAAGAAACGAGAGAGCCAGCCCGGTCCGTCCTGAGCACTCCGGCCCAATGAGTTCCGTAATCGCGCCGACGGGCAGCCCGCCAGACAAGACCTCATCGATCGCGGGAATTCCCGTCGGGCTGACAGGACGTATGATTCGAGGCGCTGGCGTCAGCGCGGAAGGAATGCGTTCCACGAGGGCAGCTTCGATAACTTGACGAATGGCAGAGGCGGTAGGCACGGCAACACTTCTTCGCCTTATATTCGCCTACTGCTGGGCAGGCATGTCAACCTGCCGTTGCACATATAACCATGCAATTCGCGTGTAATCACAGCGAAACAGGACACATAAAATTTAGACTTGGGCATTGCGGAGAACGGGAATGTCCCGCTCAAAGCGCTCGTTCGTTCGGAGAATTCCCCCAGATTTACTACTAGACCTACGATCCGTTTGGAAACCGGGTGGACCAGAATCCGCGGGTCCGAAAGGGCTGTGGGGGTTAAAGTCCCCCTCCGGCACCAGAGATTTTATTCTTCCAGGGTGACGAGTGCCGCACTTGCTGCGGGGACGTGAATGCTGGGTTTGCCATTCCTAAGGCGGACCGGTTCTTTTTTTGTTGTGCGCCATATTCCACTTGTATCCAGAGATGAGTCGCCCAGTATTGTGCCGGTACGGCTTTCGAGCGATGGTCCGGAGAGGCATGTGATGGTGGTGCGTGAAAAGCGCTTTCCGGCGTCGATGTGCGCTTCGGCAGAGCGCTTTTTATCTTTGTTGATGATGGTGACGAAAAGCTTGCCGTCGTTGCGCCTGACGGCGTAGGCGGTGAGGTTTAAGCCGGCGGCATCGTAGTCCGCAGAAAGCAATTCGCCGCTGGCGGCGGGCGCGAACGCCAGCATTCCGTAGTAGTCCGGAGCGGCTGAGTAGTGACCGTGTTGGTCGTCCATGACGGGTGAATAGGGGCTTACGAAGTCAAGCTGGTTGACGCCGGTTTCGAGATTAAGTCCGGAAGCGCCGTGAGTGGCAAGCGTGAATATGTAATCGAGCGTCCAGAGGGCCGAGCCGAAGGTGTCGCTGACGCCGGGCTTGCCGCCGCCGGAGAAGGAATTGGTTTCACAAATTCTGTAAGGGATGCCAGCCTTGCGGGATGCGGCGCGCATAGTATCCAGCATTCGGCCGAGATGCGGGTCGGGCGCGAGGAGTTCGTTGAGCGTGCTCTTTGGGTTGCGCGCGCCGCCGCGATAATAATGATGCGTCAGCAGCTTCAGGTCGTGTCCCTCATCCTGCGCGAAGCGAACCACCCAGTCGGTCTCTCGCGCGACGTCCGGGCCGGCGAATGGGGCAGACGGAATCTGGGCGCGAATGGCGGCCTTGTAGCGGCGGTATTCGCTCAGATATTGGTCGTAGTCGTATCCGGCGGGGCGATGCCCCTCGTGAACGAAAAGATCAGGCTCATTGCCGATCTCAAAAGCGAGGAGCTTGTCTCCGGCAGCGGCGGCGACGGCCTGTCCCTCGTGCAATGCGCGCTGTTCGGTGCCGCTTCCCAGGTTGAGTCCCCAGATAAGCTGCCAGCCGGTGGCATTCAGAAAATGTCCCAGCTCGCGCAGCGACTCCGTATTGACAACGGTGGCTTTGGGCGATGAGACGAGCTTTCCGCCGGGCTGGAATGAGGAGTAGTCGGAGGTGTTACCGCCGATCCGGATGACTCCGCGCGGGCCGAGAGTGCGGACCATCTGGATGTAATGGTGGTTCGACGGGCTGAGGAGGCCGGAGATCGCCACGGAGGAAATTTCATATCCCAGGCCGGTGAAGTCATCGGGGATGTGGCCCAGAGTGCGGTTGACCTCAATACGGATGCGAAGCGGCGTGGGAGACTCGGCAAGGAGGCGCCGGGAACTGAGCGCCCCGAGAGCGCAAGCGGACCCGGTCAAAAAACTTCTCCTGTTCATAGGCCTCCATTTAACCCGAATGTCTGAAATTTCGGATCAAAAAATTTCTTGTTGACACTGCCTGGAAATCAAGGATACATTTTAGTCACAGAAAAAATGTAATCGAATACATAAATATTTCATTTGGGTAGCTTTCGGAACGCGCCGGGGGCCTGATTTCTTTTCTGTTTCCAAACGGGAAGGCTCTAGAGCTGGATCCAGCGCTTTGAAAGCGAATACATTTTGGGAGGCTTGGCGTGAAGACATACAACAAACATATTTGGATAACGATTTTGGCGGCGACGCTGGTTGGCATCCTGACACTGACCGGAAGCGCGTTGGCACAGACGGTGCGCGGCTCGATTTCCGGCAACATTACCGATCCCACGGGAGCGGTGATTCCGAACGCCAAGATTGTTGCGAAGAACACGCAGACCGGTGCGACGCTCACCACCGTTTCCTCATCGGTGGGCAGCTACCGCTTTCCCAGCGCGCCGTTGGGCACTTACGATATTGTCGCGACGGCGTCCGGATTCGCACAGGCCACCTACACAGGCGCCCTGGTGCAAATCCAAAGCACGACCACGGTGAACATCACGTTGCAGCCTGGGTCAAACGCACAGACGGTCACGGTGAATGCCAGCGCGTGGACGGTGGAGACGCAGACCTCGGATGTGGGTGGAGTCATTTCGCATCAGCAGATCATTCAACTGCCGTTGGCTCTTGGCGGCGTGGGCGGGCTGCGTTCTCCGGAAGCGTTCGTTTTTCTGCTGCCCGGCAGCGTCGGGCCGGGCACCGCGAACAACCAGAGCAACGGCGTGTTTCTGGCCAAAACGGCAGGCGGGCAGGAATACGGCAACGAGGTGATTCTGGACGGCGCCAGCCAGCAACGCAGCGAAAATGGCTCGTCGTTCGATGAAGAAGCGCCTTCGGTGGAAGCTCTACAGGAATTCAAGGTAACGAACGCCTTTCCAGAAGCGCAGTACGGGCGCACCACGGGCGGCATCGAAAACTTCGTCACCAAATCCGGGACGAATGAGTTCCACGGCACGGCGTATGAGCTTTTCAAGAATGAGGCGATGGACGCCAATGACTGGTTCAATAACGGAAACCTGGCAACCCAGTGCGTTGGCGCGGGCGATACGCCGCAGTGCCGCGCGGACTTTTCTCGCGAGCAGGACAAAAAAAATGATTACGGCGTGGCTGTAAATGGCCCGGTGGCGATTCCTCACCTCTATAACGGAAAAGATAAGCTGTTCTTCCTTTATTCGTGGGAGCAGTTCCGGTGGACGCCAACTGGCACCACCGTGAGCACGGTGCCCACCATGGCCGAACGCAACGGAGATTTTTCCGCGTTGATTATCAATAACAAAGTTGGGACAAACCCCTGCGACGGAACGCCGATTTATCAAGGGCAGATTTTTGATCCCGCGACCCAAACCGTGAAGAATGGGATCCCGTGCCGTACGGCTTTCCCCGGAAACAAGATTGACCCGGGCAAATTCAGCAATTTCGCCAACAACGTGTTGCAGTACTATCCGCTGCCGACCAACGATCAGCAGTTCCAGAACTTCAACTTCAGGTCAACACAGCCGACGGTCAACACCGCGGAAACGATTCGCATTGACGCGAATGTGAATGAGAAGAACAAGATCTGGGGTTCATACAGCCAACGCGACAACACCAAGATCACGGGCGGCTTCCGGCATCTGCCTGACCCCGTGGACCCCGGCACCTGGGACCAGGAGTTCACGACGCACTTCACGCGCTTCGGCTGGGACTACGTGATTAGCCCAACGCTGCTCAATCACATGAACTTTGGCGTGAACCGCACGGACAGCAAGAACTACGCCGTATCCATTAGTTACAACAAGAACTGGACCGATTTGCTGGGCGTAAGCAATGGAGCGCCTTCAAAGAATTTCCCGCGCATTGCTGTGGGCAGCAACTTCACCAACCTTGGCAGCACGAACACCGGCAACCTGATCGATAGCGGCTTCTTACTGGACGACGACGTGAACTGGCAGCACGGCCGCAGCAACTATAAGGTCGGCATTGATGCGCGCTTCCAGCAGTTTTCGCCGAACGCCGGGCCGGTGAACACGCTGAATTTTTCCAGCAACCAGACCGCTGTTGACACGCAGCCCGGGCCCAAAGGCAAAACCGGCAACGGATTCGCAAGCGAGCTGCTGGGTGACATGTCGAACGCAAACTTCGGTTTTGGTCTCATGCAGCGGCTGCCGCGCTGGACGTGGAATTACTACGCGCTCTTCTTCCAGGATGACATTAAGGTTTCCAGCACCCTGACCCTGAATCTGGGCCTGCGCTGGAGCCTGGACATGCCGCGGCGCGAGGCGCACAATCAGACCTCGAACTTCAGCCCGACGGCGATTGATCCGGATTATGGAATTCCTGGCGCGTTGGTCTTCGCTACTACCTGCAAGTCCTGCAAGGTTCCATGGGCCGAAACCTACTATAAGGACTTCGCTCCGCGCCTTGGGTTCGCCTGGGCCCCGGCGAATGCGGGTGGCAAACTCGCCTTCCGTGGAGGCTTCGGGATTATGTACGGCCCGATGCAGTATGCGGATGACGGCCGGAACATGATTCAGGGATACAAGACGGCGCCGAGCTTCCCCAGTCTGGACGGCTTCACGTCTTCCTTCCAGATTGATGATGGATTCCCGGCGTACAGCCAGCCACCCGATTTTGATGCCGGATTCTACAACGGCAACACCGTTGCGGAATACATCCAGCCGCAATTCGGCAAACCGGCGGCCATTTATCAGTGGGGCCTGCAAATGCAGCAGGAGATCGCCCAAAGCACAGTCTTCACGCTGGGCTATCTGGGTAACAAATCCCAGAACCTGCGCTCGAATCTTCAAGACATCAACAGTATTCCGGAGCAGTACTTCGCGCTTGGAGATGGCCTGACGCAGTTGCTTTCGAGCAATACGCAGGGAGTGACGGCGCCCTTTAATGGATTTACAACGCTGTGGGGCAAGAACGTTCAGGTGCAGCAAGCGCTGCGTCCATTCCCGCAATACAGCGGGATAAACACGAGCTGCTGTCTGCAGAACGTAGGCATGTCGAGCTACAACGCCATGCTGGTTTCGTTGAAGCGGCGGTTTGAGAGCGGGCTTGAGGCGCAGGTTTCCTACACGTGGTCGAAGACCATTACGAATGCGGACAGTTTGCTGCCGAACGGAGGCTTCGCGGAGGTCGGCGTGCAGAACGTATTCGACCTGCACAAAGAGAAGTCGATCAGCGCGCAGGACATTCCCAGCAACTTTGTGGTGAGCTGGCTTTATCAGTTGCCGTTCGGCAAGAACCAGCGCTTCCTGAACCACGGCTTCGTGGGTTACCTGGCGGGAGGCTGGAGGATCGGCGGCGTGCAGCGCTATATGTCCGGCCAGCCGATTTCGTTCCTCGGAGCGAGCGGCATTCCTGGCTACGGCGGCACCATGAGGTTCAGCCGCTACGGCAAGAACTCGATTGAAAGCCCCGCGGCGAAAAGCGGAAAGATCAATCCATTCTTTGTTCCTAAGTATGGTTCTGATCCGGCGATCAACAGCATGTTCAACCTGCCGACGGACCGGGCTGCGGCGATTGGCGAGGCGGACAATGCCGCGTTCATCGACAATAACCTACCTCAGTACCGGAACGGCGGTCCATACACGTTCGGCACCATGCCGCGCGTGGAGGGTGAGTATCGGATGCCTGGCTATCTGCATGAGGACTTCAGCCTGATCAAGACTTTCCCGATCCGGGAAAGCATGACGCTGCAGCTCAAGGTTGAGGCGCTGAACGCCTTCAACCGTCACGCATTTACCCTCCCCGGACTTAGCCCGAACGGCGAGACCTTCGGCATACCAACAGGAACGCTCGACGCGCCTCGCAATCTGCAACTCACCGGGCGCTTCAATTTCTAGGTAATCAATCTCCTGAAGCGGTGTGGCGGAACTTGATTCGGCCACACCGCATTTTTTTATGGATCA
The DNA here is from genome assembly GCA_025934135.1 of Acidobacteriaceae bacterium. GTDB lineage: Bacteria > Acidobacteriota > Terriglobia > Terriglobales > Acidobacteriaceae > Silvibacterium. The sequence continues at coordinate 18,091 of JAICYR010000019.1, forward strand.
CAAATGGGTACACCATGAATTTTCTTATCCGTCGCAACCCTGCCGTTAACTTCGCAATTTTCCCCGTGCTGCTTGGTGCGTTGTGCTCAGTCGCGCCCGCGATCGCGCAGATCACGGTGAACAAGCCCGCGCCCTCGACCGTTCATATCGAAGTGAATGCCAACAAGCCCGCCTCGTTTAAGATTCCCCGGACAGTTTTTGGCAGCTTTCTTGAGCCGATAGGGAATTCGATCAACCAGGGTTTGTCGGCTGAAATTCTTGTGAATCCCAGCCTTGAGACGGGGCTGTGGAATTACCAGAACCTCAACAGGATGGTCAACGGCAATCCCGACCTGAAGGAGTCGATGCGGATGGGACTGCCCCTGCCGTGGCAGCCGCTCGCGGACGCCGGCAGTCGCTATGCGATGCAGTATGGCAATGCCGCGAACTCCTGGCTGTCGCTGGAGATCATGGGAGTTGCCGGGAAGACCGTGGGCATCAAGGAGCAGGTCTATCTTCCCGCGCAGCGGGAATTGCGTTACACCGGGAGTCTCTACGCGAAGCACCTGCAAGGGCCTTCGGAAATAACGGTGGAGATTCTGTCATCCAACACCGGAAAAGTGCTGGCGTCCACGCGGTTGGACGCGAACGGAACGGCATGGCAGAAATACCAATTCAGTCTGAAGTTGCCCGCAGGAAGCGTGCAGCGGCTGGAGCCGTCTTATTTTGCGGTCAAAGTCCAGCCCGGCGAGCGGGTGCAGGTGGATGAGCTTTCGCTGATGCCATCGGATGCCGTGGACGGAATGGACCCCGATGTGATCGCCATGGCAAAGGCGATGCACGTCTCGGTGCTGCGTTATGGAGGCAACTTTACCTCCACCTATGACTGGCGGGATGGAGTTGGCCCGCTCGACAAACGGGTAACGAAGCGGAACCTCGCTTGGGGAATTCCCGAATACAACAACTTTGGCACGGATGAATTTCTTAAGTTCTGCGAACTGATCGGCGCGGAGCCGCAGATCGATCTGAACATGGGGACCGGAACGCCGGAAGAGGCCGGGGCCTGGGTCCGTTACATTCGCGAGCGCTATCACGGCAAAATTCTTTGGGAGCTTGGGAACGAACTCTGGGGGAAATACCAGCTTGGATATCCCTCGCTGCAGGAGATGCCTTCGCTCACCGTCGCCTTCAGCAAGGCTGTTCAAAGCGCTGATCCCGGCGCGGAGATGATTGCGACGGGCGAGCGGCCTTATGACTTTCATCAGTGGAACGCGGCGCTGCTGACGGCTCCGGCCGGAACATTTAATTATGTTTCGACGCACTTTATTCGCGGGACCAACCAGGTGAAGCTCGCGAATCCCACTCCGGATTTTGTCGCCGAGGCCGCGTTCGCGCTCCCCGTTGAAGTGGAGCGCCGCTTCAAGTCGATGCAGGCGCAGATCAACAGCGCGCCGCAATTCGCCGGAAAAACGCCCCTGGCGCTTACGGAATGGCTGTTTTCCAGCAGGGGAAATGGGCCGCGCGGCAGGGCGAACGTCAACCCTACCTTCCGCAACATGGGCGGGGCGATCATGACCGCTGGAGTGCTCAACGTGTTGCTGAGGAATGCGAACGTCGTTCCCATTTCCGACATGACCGGCATCATGGAGTTCGCGGGAATCTGGAAGAAGCGCGCGCAGGCGTATGGCGCCCCTTCGTACTATGCGTTTCAAATGTACTCCACGGCGGACGCGAGGCGTCCGGTTGAAGTGAAGTGGGACTCAGGCAATTATTCGGTTCGCGGCGGAGTATTGCAGATGGAGAACATCGCGGATGTTCCGTATCTCGACGTGGTGGCCACGCTCAATGACGCGGGAGACGTGCTGACGCTCTTCTGCGTGAATCGAGCGACCAGCCAGGACCTGAACGCGGAGATTCATCTCGATGGGTTTCAGGCATCGAAAGCGCGAATTCAGGAACTGAAGGCAGCCAGCCTTAATGAAGGAAACGATGAGGCGGACCCGAAGCGTGTAGCGCCAGCGGTTACGGAGTTTCCGGTTGCATCGCCGGAGATTGGGCATGTCTTTCCCCATGAGAGCGTCACGGTCATCACGCTTCGCAAATGACGGCCGTATCACCGCCGCTTAGAATTAAAGGCGGATGCTTCCTCGGCCTAATTTTCGGCGAATATGGCCTGCGCTGTGCCTGGCCGCGCTTTGCGGACTTGCTTTGCCCGTGAAGGCACAGACGACGGACCCCTACGCAGCGGGGATGGCCGCGTTCAACGCGCATCAATATGCAAAGGCCGCACCGCTGTTCGCGGCCGCAGAGGCGGCCAATCCGGGCCACTCGGATGCGCTGCTCTACGAGGGAAAATCGCTGGCGAACATGAACTGCTTTGGGGAAGCGGAAGCCGTTCTGCGGAAGTATTGGTCGCAGCACCCGCAGTCTGCGGACGCGCTCTACATGCTGGGCTTTGTGTTGAACCGCGAGGACAAGCCGAAGGAGTCGCTCAACACCTACACGCAGGCCGCGCGGCTGAGCACGCCGAAGTCGGACGACTTGAAAGTGGTCGCGATGGATTACGTGATGCTGAACGACTACCCGGATGCGATCCGCTGGATGAAGCAGGCCGTGGCATTCGATCCTCAAAATGAGCAAGCGTGGTACGGATTGGGCCGCTGCTACTACACGCAGAGCGATTTTCCCAACGCGGAGCAGGCTTTTTCGCGGGCGCTGGCGCTTGATCCCAAAGACGTAAAGGCCGCGACGAATCTGGCTCTGACGCTGGAGATGCGGAACCGCCCGAAGGAAGCGGACCAACTATATAAGAAGGCCATTGCGCTGGCTGACGCTGATCCCAAGACGGATGAGTGGCCATATTTGGACTACGCCTCATTTCTGCTGGATCAGGCCCATGCGGCGGAGGCGATCCCGCTGCTGCGACGCGCGGTGGCGATTAATCCCAAGTGTGCGGATTGCCACGGCAAGCTGGGGCGTGCGCTGGAAGCGACGGGCCAGCCTAAAGAAGCAGTGCCGGAACTGGAGCGGGCTGTAACGCTTTCTCCGAAAGACCCCAAGCTGCACTACGCGCTGGGACGCGCTTATCGCGCGGCGGGCATGACGGCGAAGGCGAAGGAAGAGTTGGCCATGACCGCCAAGCTCTACGGGACCAAGGATTCAACAGGGCCGAAGTAGCGCGGGAGCCGGAGGGCCCCCGCGCGCTGCGCCGCTACTTTGCAACTCCAGTGGCTTTGCGAATGATTTCCACTTCGCGCTCACGGTAGGGTTTTCCATCAGGATAGAAAATGTCGTGGAACCAGACGGGCGGCTGCTCCAGCACGTAGGGTCGCTGCCATGAGTCCCACGGCAAATTCGTCTGCGTCTTGCCATTGACGAAGCCCCAGTTGATTGCGCCCACGTGGTTGCGAACGGCGATGGGCAGGATGGTGTCGAAGGTGCTTCCCACACCGCGCGCCATGTACTCCGTGCAAATGATGGGCCGGTGATACTGCTGGAGATCGTGTACGGCGGCTTCAAAGTTTTCGGGCCAGCCGTAGTTGTGGAAAGTGATGATATCGGACTCGTTGATCTGGATGCGGGCCATGGGCGGAAGCGTCTGTGGAGTTGACCAGTCGCCGCGCCAGATGCCGCTGGTCAAAGGCTGCGTGGGATTTTCGGCGCGCGCCCAGGCGAAGACCTGCGGCAGCAGGTGCAATACAAGCTCAACTTTGTTCTTCGGCTCTTCTTTGCCGTAGGAAGAATCGTTGGTGTTGTCCGGCTCATTCCATAGGTCCCATGCCAGAATGCGAGGATCGTTCGCAAAGGCTCCGACCACGCCCTGCACATACTCCTTGAGACGCGGATATTGCGCGGGGTCGGTGAGGGCCGCGCGCCCGGGGCTTTGCACCCAGCCGGAGTTGTGTACGCCGGGAATTGGCGGATGCTGTGGGCCGAGCTTCGGGTTGGGGTCCCAGCAGGAATCGAACAGCACGAAAATTGGCCGGATGTGATGGCGCGCGGCGATTTCGAGGAAGGTATTCATGCGCTGTTTAAATCCGTCCGGGTCCTGCTTCCAGAGCAGGTCGTGCAGAAAGACGCGCATGGTGTTCATGCCGAGTCCCTGCGCCCAGCCGAGCTCGCGGTCAATCTCTTTGGGGTCGAAGCTTGCCGCCTGCCACATCTCAAGCTGGTTGATCGCGTCGTCGGGAATGTAGTTTGACCCAACCGGCAAGGGCTGCTTCGCATACCAGGCGTTGGCTTTTTCCTCTGACCAGCGCTGCTGCTGCGCGAAAGCCGGCGCGGTGAGGGCTGCAAGAAGCGGCAGGACAAGAGCGAGTTTCAGGGCCGAGCAAAATTTATGATTCATCGGTTTCCCTCGTGATTAGGAATTCTTGTGCAGCGTGATGACCGTCACACTTTCGTGCGGAAAGATGTGGTGCAGCTTTCCGGATTGGACGTTCTCTTCTGTGCGGACAGGAGTGACGCGATCGGGATCGTCGTCGTCATTGATGTCGGCGATGCTGGCTGATTTGAGCGTCTGGACCTGCGCGGCCCCGGCTGATGTGAAGCCATCCACCTGAATATCGGTTGGAATATCGGTATTCAGGCTGCGGTTCACGCAGAACAGCGTGAGCGTGGTTCCCGAGTCATTCAGCGCGGAGACAACATCGAGGTAGGGAACGTCGGCAATGTCGGGCAGGCGGGTAACTCCATGTTGGACCGAGTAGCTTCCGCTCTCCGTCTGGACTGCGACAGGGCGAGTTGCGTGCGCGGTGGAGAACATGCGGAACGCCCAATAGGCAGGCGAGGCGAAGACCTGGCCGCGGCTCTTCCAGATGCCGGCGAAGTCCATGATTCCTGTCATGTCAGAAATTGGCACGACTGAATGGTTGCGCATGAGCATGTTGAGGAACCCTGCGGCATCGACCGCCCCACCCATGTTCCGGAAGCTGGGAGTTCCGGGCCTCCCGATGAACAGCCATTCGGTAAAGGCGACGTGGGCCTTGTTGGCGAATGCCGGATATTGGTTGATCTGGTTCTGCTCCTCGTGCAGCTTGCGTCCCAACTCGACTGGAAGCGCGAAGGCCGCCGAAGTGATGAAGTCGTTGGTTGGGTGCGGCTGCTGCGTGTCGCTGACCGTCACTACAAAATGCGCGGAGAGATAGTTGAAAGTTCCGGCGGGATTCGAGAGCTGCTTCGCGTTCCATTCGGTAAACCCGTCGGGGTCGGCCCCGGTGGCGATGAGGCGTGCCGTGGGATCGACTGCGTGGATTGCCTTGCTGAAGGCCAGCGTGCGCTCAGCGAGCTGGTCGAGCGTGGGATAGCCGAGGTTCCAGTTGCCCCACAGTTCATTGCCGAGTTCCCACAGCAGGCCGCCGTGGTTGTGCCAGTGCTCATCGATGTAGCGGACCCAGTCAGTGGCTTCCTGCGGGGTTCCGCCGCCCAAGTTGAGCGCAACCTGTGGCTCGGCTCCAATCAAATCGCAGAAGTGCAGAAATTCATCCGTCCCGAAGGTGTTGTATTCGGGAATGCCCCAGGCGAGGTTCATCGTGCTGACGCGCTTGTCACGCGGGCCGATTCCGTCGCGCCAGTTGTAACCGGAGGTAAAGTTTCCGCCGAAGCGGACCAGCGGAGTATCCATGGCCCTCGCCATCGCGACCACATCAGGGTCGAGCCCGTCGAGCGCGTCGGAGGGCATGAGCGAGAACTCGTCGAGGTCAACGCGCTCGTCGCCTTCGTCCTGCACGACAAAGTCAGCGGGATCGAGCCGGTGGAGCTTGCCTTGCGGGACATCGAGCGTGAAGGTGTACTTCGTCCATGAATCCGCCGCCGCATTGATGTGTGCCGAGGCCAGCACCTCCGCGCTGTTGCGCGGACGCAGCGAAACGGTTAGCCCCGTCGCTCCGCTGAGGTGGCGGGCATACAGGCTGCCGCGATAAGAGAGCGTGCGCTGCACCGGCAGATAAACTTTCTGGCGAATGCCGGTGGGCTGGCCCGGAACTCCCATGACAATGAGCGAGCGCCACGAGTTGGCGGCATGTCCGTATACCGGTTCGTAACGGTTTCCCTGGCTCTCATTGAGCGGCTCCCACGGCAGCGGCAATCCAAGCTGCGAGGCGCGGTTGAGGTCGGGGTTTTGCTTCAGCATCTGCTCCACGTGCGGCGCGTCCCACATCCCCGCTTCGAAGCTGGGATTTTCGAGCAGGCCAGCCCACAGGCCGTTGTAGGTGGAGTTGCCGATAGGTTCGAGGAAGCTGCCGAAGATGGTGCGGGGAATAGGCGTCCCGGCGGACTGGGCTGCGTCCACGCGAATGGTGGCCACGGCAGGAATGGGCTTGTCCACCGTGATCTGCGCGTGGAGAGCGAGGCTGCAAAGCGTGACGGCCAGGGAGGCGAGCAGGGGGGCGAGAGAGTGGGTCTTCGACGCCATAGGAGACCTTTCGCGAAATAAATTTGCGGCAAGAGCATGATAATCCAAATTGAAAACGCTTTCATGCGGGAATCGGGGGAATCTTTCCCGACGGCTTGGCAAATGGCGCGGGAATAGGGAGACTTAAAGGTATATCCATGCTGGAATCCTTATTCAGCTTTTTGGGGCGGACGGCGGCGCTGAGTCTGCTGCTGCTTTCGCCAGCGCTCGCGCAGCATGCGGCGGGGTCTTCGCCGAACCACGCGGAAGGCGCTGCGAAGTTTGTGGACATCACAGCGCAGAGCGGCGTTCATTTTATGGGGCGGGCTTCGCACACTTCCAAAAAGTATCTGCCGGAGACGATGGGCTCCGGCGTAGCGCTCTTTGATTACGACAATGATGGGCATCTGGATATTTTTCTGACCAATGGCGCGCCTCTGAGCGATCCCACTCCGGTGGGGACGATTCCGCAAAAGACGGGGCCGGAGTACTGGGACCGTCTGTACCACCAGAAGCCCGACGGCACGTTTGAGGACGTGACGGAGAAGGCGGGCCTCAAGGGAACCGGATACGACTTTGGCATGGCGGTGGGCGACTACGACAACGACGGCTACGAAGACCTTTATGTGACCGGCTACGGCGGCAATCACCTCTACCATAACAACGGCAACGGCACGTTTACCGACGTGACGAAGGAGTCCGGCACCGCGGGCAGCGGCTGGTCCACGAGCGCGGCCTGGGTTGACCTGGACAACGATGGGCGGCTCGACCTGGTGGTGCTGCGCTACATGAAGTGGGACTTCAACGACATCTGGTGCGGCGAGCACAAGCCCGGCTACCGCGCCTATTGTCACCCTGATCTTTTTCAGGCCGAAACGCCATTGGTGTATCACAACGACGGCAACGGACACTTTACCGAGGAGGCGGCGAAGATCGGTCTGGACAAGCCGGGGAAGGGGCTGGGCATCGCCATAGCGGACTACGACCACGACGGGCACATCGACGTGTTTGTGGCCAACGATTCCATGACTGAGTTTCTCTACCACAACAAGGGCGACGGCACTTTTGAGGAGGAGGGGTTGCTCTCGCAGGTGGCGGTGGACGGCGACGGGCGCACCTACGCGGGCATGGGCGTGGCCTTTCAGGATTATGACGGAGACGGCTGGCCCGACCTGCTGGTGACCGATCTTGCGAACCAGAAGTACGCTCTCTACAAGAACAACGGCGACGAAAGCTTCACTTATGCCAGCTACATTTCCGGAGTGGCGGGCGCAACGCTGCTGCACTCGGGCTGGGGCACCGGATTTCTGGACTACGACAACAGCGGGCGCAAGGGCATCATCATCGCGCAGGGACACGATATCGACAATATTCAGCTCAGCTATCCGCAACTGCACTATAAGGAGCCGATGCTGCTGCTGCGCAACGTGGGCGGCGGTAAATTTGTGGATGTATCCGCCGAGTCGGGCGCGGTGTTTCACGAGCGATGGGCGGGCCGTGGGCTGGCCATTGGCGACCTCGACAATGACGGGCGCGAGGATGTAGTGGTTTCGACCAACGACGGTCCCGCGTATGTTGTCCGCAACGAGACGCCGACGAAGAACCACTGGATTTCGCTCGACCTCGTCGGACACACAAGTAACCGCGATGCGGTAGGCGCGGTCATCAAGCTGACGACCTCAAAGGGTCCACAATGGTGGACGGTTTCGACCACGGGCAGCTATCTTGCGGCAAACGATAAGCGGGCACACTTCGGGCTGGGCGCGGACACGGAAGCGAAGTCAATTGAGATCACATGGCCGAGCGGGATTCATCAGGTGCTGAAGGATGTAAAGGGCGATCGGGTCGTGAAGGTGGATGAGCCGCCGCCCTCGACTGCGACGGCGACGAAGCCGAAATAGAGGAAGCGATGGCTGGCGATTCTTATGATCTGGAGCGGTTCGTTGAGGCGCAGCGCGGCGTCTATGAGCAGGCGTGTGCGGAATTGCGGCGCGGGCGCAAAACAGGGCATTGGATTTGGTTTATCGTTCCGCAGATCGCAGGGCTGGGCTTCAGCGCGACCAGCCAGCAGTACGCGATTCAGTCGCTTGACGAGGCACGCGCGTATCTGGAGCATTTGATGCTGGGGCCTCGGCTGCGGGAAATTTCCCAAATCGTGCTTTCGATCAACGGCAAAACCGCGCACGACGTTTTCGGCTCGCCCGACGACATGAAGCTGCGGTCGTCCATGACCCTGTTTGCCCATGCGACTGACGACAATGCGGTATTTGTTGCAGTGCTGCGGAAGTATTTCAACGGGGTGGAGGATCCGAAGACGGTGAAGTTGCTGACCGATGCGCCTGACTAATGGCGTGGAGCAAATCCTCATCGAATCCCAATTTGCGCGCTTGATCCATCGTCAGATATATCTCCTCGGCGCACGCTTGAACCGAATGGGGAAGATCGAACGGAAACACAACAAGTTTCTGGCGCTTTGCATCAGGCCATATTAGGAATGATTGGCCGGACCGGAATGCGTTTTTGCAGTTGCTTCTCGCTGCGACAACGGCAATCCGCAGTAACTGGGGAGATATAACGGCGGATACCCTGTTGCCTTCCCAGTCAGTATCCATATGTGCGGAGGTTTCCGCTGACTTTGGGAGCAGTGCTGGCCAATTCACCTGATTCCCATTGGCTAAATAGAACACCATAGAAATCCGATTGCTATCCGGATGTGCTCCTCCACAAAATACCTCCTGAGATGCAACAAGGCTCACGTAACGAGGCCCGGTCATCGTTATTTCGACGGTTCGCAGCCAATCCCCCGATCCGGAATGCTGATCGGCTGATTCGCCTACTAGGCTCAGCCACCTCAAATAATCGCTATCGCACCGACTAAGGGAAGAGGCGAGTTTCTGATTGAGGAGCGTTAGGACGGAATTGACACGCCGGGTTGCAGGATTGATTGGGCTGATGATCAACGGCCAAGCATCAACGCCTTTGCGGAGCCGTTTTACAGGAGAAATATCAACTGTTCCAGTCGCTGTCGCGGGTGGCGTTCTGGTCAAAAGGGCGCTTCCCGATGATGCTGCGGCGCAAATTCCAAATTGAAGAGTCAATGTCCATAAGATTAGCCAGACCAGTTGTCGCATAAGCTCCTTATGAGCCAGCAGGGTCATGAACTGAACCTATGCACGCAATGATATCGCCTGATGTAAAAACGAGTGGACCAATAGCAAGGCCGGCACGAAATAAATCCATGCCGGCCTCCATTGCTTTAGATCATCTCCGCAAGCGGAAACGACCGATGCGCCCGCGACGGCTCCAGATAGTGCTGCCGGTGCGTCGTCACCAGGAACTTCGTGAATCCGGTGTTCTCGTCGGGCAGGTTGTACTTCTTCTGCAAGTCCACTCCGTCCATTTCCTTGCGGATCTTATCGAACAACTGCGCGGACGGCGCGAAGCCGATGAAGTGGACCCCCGGTTTTGGCGTGGGGGAAACTGGGCCCTCAGCATTGAACTCGAATGGATTTTCGACGGTATCGAAATCCTGCCGCAGAAAAATCACCGTGCCTTTGGGAATAACGTCTCCATAAACCGTGGTCGTGTCCTTGTCCACGCGCGACAGGAACTGCATCTGCGCGTTATGACCCAGTAGCTTGCGGTTTTTGGCGTCGTCTTCAAGCTCGTCCTTAAAGGTGGTCGTGTCCGGCGCTTGTGATGGCGAAAGAATGTCCTCACCTTCGGTCCGACGCGCATGGAACATCCGCTGCAACCTGCCAGGATGGTCGATTTTGTACCAGCCCTCCAAGTCAATCGCGATGTGCGAAAGGTGCATCATGGTGCCATTGGCGAAGTAGCTGTCCGGAGTCTGGTCGGTGTATCCGGGAATGGTTTCAAAGCTCGGCAGCGTTCCCTGCGCGAGCCCGTGCACATGGCTGGAGGTGAACCCCATAAACAGCATGGCGCCCGGAGGAATCTTGTCCGCGCCGGGAATTCCCAGCCGCTGCGCCATCACGCGGGGCATTCCGTGTCCCGCGAATCCGCGGCGGATGGACGTGATGGTGAACAGATCGCCGACGTAGACATCCTCGGTGGGGATGCCGTTGAGCATCTGCGGGCCCGGCTGGAAGAGGGCGCGCATCACCTTGCTGATGTGGTCGGCATAATCGCTCTTGAAGTGAAAGGAAATGTCGTTCTGTTCCAGCACAAGATGCGCCGGGTCCTTGGGATACTTGATGGCGTCGGTAATGGCCCAATCGCCGGGCCTTCCGTTCTCAAGGCTGCGCGGCATAAACTTGTCCGCCACAACTTTCGGAACAAACTCCCGGAAATACGGCAGCCCATAGGCCACCTGAATCAGGATTCCGTCGGGATACAGCGGATAGATGGCTTCGATGGCGGCCAGCGCTTTGTCGAGCCGCTCCTTCGCCTGCTTCAGTGCGGCCTTGTCGCCCTTCTGGATGGACAGCCGCGCCGTCACGACCGAATGCCAAAGAGGAACGCACGCTACGGGAACGTCGCAATGGTTTTCAACATTGACTCCCGGAAGCTCGTATTGTGTTTTGGGAACTTCGCCGACGCGCCTCTTGGCGTAATTGACTACTCCCGCCCAGTCAAATGCCGCTGTATTGCTCATTATTATTTCCCCCTTGAATTGGTTCTGGTCATGGTTCCAGACAGGGCTTTCAGCCGAATGAAGGCAACCTTCCCTTATAGCACTCGCCGGGCAGAAACAACAGCGAGCCGCCTGTGTCTGTGGCTCAGTTGGATGCGGGATTCGCGCTTAATATCTGCGGAAATCGACTTCGACGTTCACCATCACCGGAACGGGCTTGCCATTCCGGAGCGCGGGGCGGAAGCGGTATTGCTTGGCGGCGGCCACGGCATTCTTGTCAAACTCGGGGCCGAGGGATATCACCACATGCACCTGCTCCGGTTTGCCTTCAGTATTAATAGCCATCGCGACGACCACGAACCCGGCGAATTTCCCCTGCGGGGCATCGGCTGGAAATTTCGGATCGACCGAAAAGATCAGCGTGGGCGCGGAAATCTCGCGATGCTTTGCCTTCGGCGGCGGAAAGTAGGAGGGAGAAAAGATATCCGGATGCGATTGGGCTGGCGACGTTGTGGTCTTTGAAGGGGTGTGCGTGTCATTTGAGCTTTGGGAATTCTCGGGAGCGGCGCTTTGCGCGACTGCTGAGGCGCAGAGAAAAGCGGAGGCCAGCAAGAGAGAGCTTGCCCCGAACACGCAATGCGAAAGATTTCGGAAAGTCATGGAAACCTCTTTCCGCGATGAATTTAGGGTGAATTCTAGTCCGGTGACGGTTGGCTGAGCAATGTTTCCACTTCGGTTCCCCCGCTCATTTTGTGGGTTTCTGGTCGCGGCGGTCTGGGATAATGGATGTGCTCTGGTGTCTTGAACGGCTTTCACCGCGCTTGGCGGTGGACGCTGCTTCGCGTCTTGATGAAGCCACTTCAATTAGTCACGACTCCCACCCGCAACCGGCGGCTGAATGAGCTGATCGGACTGCTTGCCCTCACGGCCGCGATTCTCCTCTTTCTCTCCCTCGTTTCGTATCGCCCCACCGACCCCTCCTGGAACACCGTGGGCGGCATTGGCTCCGGCGCGCGGCCAGCCCACAACTGGATTGGCCTGATCGGCGCGTGGCTGGCTGATTTGCTGCTGCAATTTGAGGGCGTGACGGCGTTCTGCCTTCCCGTGGTGATTGCCGCGCTGGGATGGGCGTGGCTGCGCTCGCAGGCAACCGGTTCCGCTGGAGTGAAGCTCGCAGGGCTGGCGCTCTGCATGATCTTCGGACCGGCGCTGGCTGGGCTTTTGCCGGGGCATCTGCACATTCTGCATGGGCTGCCAATCGATGGAGTTGTGGGGCTGCTAGTCTCCGGCGCTCTTGTCGCCTGGCTGAACGTTACGGGTGCGTGGGTGGTCGCGGTTTGCGCGGTCATGGCGGCGGTCTATCTGCTGACCACATTCAGCCTCGTCACGGCGCGGGAGTGGATGGCGGTGCATTTCGCGTTTGTGCTGGCGTGGCGCGACCGCTGGCAGAACTGGCGCTTTAAGCGTGCCCGCGCAAAAGAAGCCCGTGCCGAGGCGAAGGCTGAAAAGGACCGCGAAAAAGAACTGGAAAAAGAACGCAAAATCGCTGCGAAGCTGGGCCGACGCGAGGCAAGTGCACACAAGGTGAATGCGCGCGAAGCAGCGCCGGTTGCGGACGCTCCAGCGGTCGTGTTGCGCGACGAGGACGGCTCGGATGAACCGAAGCGGCGCGGCGGCTTTGCGGAAATTTACGCCGAGGAGCCTCCGCCACACACCGTCTGGGAGCAGATGCCGCGGGCCGTGGTTCCTGATGCTGTGCCTGAGCCGGTTGCCGAGACACCCGCGCCTGTTCCCACTCCCAAACCGCAGCTTGTCGCTCGAGAACAGAAGCCGGAACGGGCCATCGCAGTCGGCGAGCGCGCCGATGCGGAGCCGCAATCCGTCACCGTTGCGCCCAAGTCGATGAACGGCTTTCGCCTGCCCGCAAGCACGCTGCTGCACCGCAGCGACGAGGCGCAGGTGGTGCGCGAGGATGAGCTTCGCACAGAGGCACAGGTGCTGGTGGAAAAATGCGCCGAGTTTGACGTGGGAGGCCAGGTGGTAAGGATCAATCCCGGGCCGGTCGTCACCACGTTTGAATTTCGTCCCGAGGCCGGAGTGAAGTACAGCCGCGTGACCGGACTGGCCGAAGACCTGTGCCTCGCGATGCGCGCGGAAAGCATCCTGATTGAGCGCATGGCGGGCAAAAGCACCGTGGGGATGCAGGTCCCGAACCATAAGCGGGAGACCATCTGGCTGCGCGACGTGATTGAGGCTGAGAACTTTCGCAATTCCAAGAGCCGCCTGACGCTGGCCATGGGCAAGGACATCAATGGCTCAATCGTGACGGCGGACCTGGCGACGATGCCGCACGTGCTGATCGCCGGCTCC
>JAICYR010000265.1 GCA_025934135.1 Acidobacteriaceae bacterium
CTGGATGTACTACGACCAGTGGCCGCCGAAGAACACCGCGGAGCACGACCTGTATCTCGCGCCGGACGGCGCGCTGTCCTTCAGCAAACCCGCCGACTCCCATGCGTACAAGGCATACACGTCCGATCCGGCGAACCCCATTCCCTACCGCGAGCGTCCCATCCAGGCCACCTACGCCCCCGGATCGCACTGGTTTACCTGGCTCGTGCAGGATCAGCGCTTCGTCAACGGCCGCCCGGACGTGGCCACGTTCTCCACGCCTCCGCTCGACCACAACATCACCGTCACCGGCAATGTCGTCGCGGACCTCATCGCCTCCACGTCAGGCACCGACACCGACTGGGTGGTGAAACTCATTGACGTCTTCCCGCCCGACGGCTCTCCCGCCGACGACTGCGGCTCGACCTGCACCCACATCGATCCCGCCGCGCAAAACTGGTCGAAGATCCAGCCTGGCGGTTACGAACTCATGATCGCGGATGAGGTCTTTCGCGGCCGCTATCGGAGCAGCTTCGAGCACCCTTCCGCCATCCCTGCCAACACGCCCGAGGAGTACAAGTTCTCGCTCCATGCAGCCGACCATGTCTTCCTTAAGGGCCACCGCATCATGGTGCAGGTGCAGAGCAGCTGGTTTCCGCTCTACGACCGCAACCCGCAGAGCTTCGTCCCGAACATCATGACGGCGCAGCCGGCCGACTACAAACCCGCCGAGCAGCGCATCTACGCCGGGTCGCACATCGAATTGCCGGAGCCGGAGCAGTGAAGCGGAATTCACGTTGACAGCGCTCTTGCCGCGGACTAGATTGACAGCCTCCCCATCCCAATCTCAACAGGGAGGTTTCTATGGTTTCCCTGGCCCCCTTTCCACAAATCGATGAGTCGAAATTGAATGCCTTCATGGGCAAAGCTGTCTCTGACATGGGCGCCGCCATGCATGCGGCTCTGGTTGTCATCGGCGATAAGCTGGGACTTTACCGCGCCATGGCGGACTCGGAATGGCTCACCCCCGCTCAGCTGGCCGCAAAGACCAATACCTCCGAGCGCTACGTCCGCGAGTGGCTCAACGCCAATGCCGCCAGCGAATACGTCATGTACGACCCGGCCGCCGGCACCTACCGCCTTCCTCCCGAGCAGGCCTTTGCGCTCACGGTGCAGGATCTGCCCGGCGCCTTCCACATCATCTCCTCGTGCTTTAAAGACGAACCGAAGATCACCCAAGCGTTCCGCACGGGAGAAGGAGTCGGCTGGCATGAACACGACGCGAACCTCTTCTTTGGCACGGAGCGCTTCTTCCGCCCCAACTACGAAAATCACCTGATCGCCTCGTGGCTGCCTTCGCTGGAGGGCGTCGCCGAGAAGCTGAAGCGTGGCGCTCTGGTGGCTGATGTTGGCTGCGGACACGGCGCCTCCACCATGCTGATGGCCAAAGCCTTCCCGAAATCCATGTTCTTCGGCTTCGACTACCACAGCGGATCGATCGAGCATGCGCGCCACATCGCCGGTCGTGACGGACTCCTCGACCAGATCAAGTTCGAAGTCGCCAGTTCCAAGAGCTATCCCGCCAACGGAGGCTACGACCTGGTCACCTTCTTCGACTGCCTGCACGACATGGGCGATCCCGTCGGAGCTGCCGCACACGTCTTCTCTTCACTCAAACCCGACGGCACGTGGATGATCGTCGAGCCATTCGCCCACGACAAGCCCGAGGCGAATCACAATCCGGTCGGCCGCATCTACTACTCCGCTTCCACGATGATCTGCACCCCAGCGTCGCTGGCGCAGGAGGTTGGCGCGGCTCTCGGGGCGCAGGCCGGAGAAGACCGTATCCGCAACGTCGTCACGAAAGCTGGTTTCACCCGCTTCCGTCGCGCAGCGGAGACGCCCTTCAACCTCATCTTTGAAGCTCGCCCGTAACCGCTTTCGAGTACGAAGAACGAGGGCCGGGATCCATCCCGGCCCTTTGTTTGCCTCGCCACAAATTCCCACAAAAAACCTGCTGGTCAGCCGCTCGCCGGCGCGTTACAGTTCTTGCCATCCCCGAAGCACGGCCAACAACCCAATTCCCGAAGTCCGTGCTGCGGTCCCCATGGAGACCCTGATGAGACCCACGTATCTTGCTGCCACTCTCGTTTGCACCGCGCTCCTGGCCACAACGCCCGTATGGGCCGATGCCAGCTACCAGGAAACCACACAGATGACCGGCGGGTCCCTGCTCAGAATGACGCATTCGATGGGCATGTTCAGCCATTCGATGAAGAAGCTGGGCGAGCCCATGACCACAACGGTCTACGTTTCCGGTGATCGCATGGCGCGCGTCAGCGATGACGAAATTGAAATCATCGACCTCGGCAAAAAGGAGATGATCAACATCGACCGGCAGAAGAAGACCTACCGGATCGAGACCTTCGAGCAAATGGAGCAGGCTGCCCAGGCCGCGGCGGCAAAGATGCAGTCCGCCCCGCAACAGCAACCGCAGCAGGCGCCCGCGCAGAATCCGAACGACGTGAAGCTCACCTACAGCTTCGACGTGAAGGAGACCGGCGCGAAGCAGCAGATGGAGGGCAGCATGGCGCGCGAAGTGCTCATCGTCAGCAAGATGAACGCGACCAGCACCACGCAACCCGGCGAAGCCACCATGGAGATGACCAACAACGTCTGGCTGCTCGACCAGGAACCGGCGGGCTACAAAGAGGTTCGCGATTTTCACCAGCGCATGGGCGAGATGATGGCGCGCGAGATCCTGAAGAACGGCAATCCGTTCGCCTCCACCCCGATGATCGCCTCCAAGCCCGGCGCAAACGACAGCTTCAAGGGCATGGCCGAGCAGATGAAGAAGCTCAACGGATTTTCGGTGATGGAGATTACGCGCGTCGGAGCCACCGGCAATGGCGAGCCTCTCCCGCCGCCCCAGCCGGGCAGTGCCGCCGTATCCGCTGAGCAGGGCATCGATGTTGGAGGCGTAGCCAAGCAGGCGGCCGTGGCCGGCGCTACAGCGGAAGCGGGTCACCAGCTCAGCAAAGCCGTCCCCTTCGGCGGCGCAATCGGCCACTTTGGCGGCTTCGGACACAAAAAGCAGGTGGCTGATGACCAGGACGCTCAGGCCCAGAACGCAGCAGCCCAGCAGCAGGCCGACCCCGTGCTGATGGAAATGGTGACGAAAAA
>JAICYR010000122.1 GCA_025934135.1 Acidobacteriaceae bacterium
CGTTTCGGGGAGACTCCGCCTTTTCCACTTGGTTGCATCGCCTTTCCGTCAATGTCGTCCTTATGCACCTTCGGAAAAAGGGCTTGCCCCAGGTTTCTCTTGAAGAAACTTTGGAGCCCTCGCAGGACGACGGCCCACGCAAGGACATTGGCGCCCGCGACCTCACGCTCTCCGGCTCCATCGATCGCGTCACCCTGGAGCGGGCAGTCGAAAATCTTCCACCCGGCTACCGGCTTGTTTTCATTCTGCACGACGTTGAGGGGTACGAACACAATGAAATCGCCGATATGCTGGCCTGCTCCATCGGCAACAGCAAATCCCAATTGCACAAAGCCCGCATGAAGCTTCGCGAGTTGCTTCGCACCGGTGAACGCAAGGAGTCCGCCGTATGATGGAGAAACACGCAAATCTACAGAACGGAAAGACCATGACCTGTGCGGAATTCCAGGACAAGTTGCCCGAGCTCTTTGAATCCGGCAACGACCTGAGCGGTGAGCAGCACCTCAAGACATGCGAAACTTGCGCTGCGCTCGTGCGCGACCTCGAATACATAGCCCAGCAGGCCAAACTCCTCCTGCCCCTTCACGACCCCAGCCCCGTCGTATGGGAGAACATCCAATCCGCCATCCACAATGACGGCGACCAAACTGCCCGCAAATCAAACGACACTCCCATTAAGTAAATCCATCAATAAGCAGCTCTTTTCAGGGGCGGCATCCTGCCGCCCCATAACTTTTCCTGATGTTCTTCATCGATTCTCTTCATCCCTAAGAATTGCCGTCCTTTCCTGCGAGCCGCGCTGCTATACCGTGACTAGCGAAACAGGAAAGGACAACCACAAATGCGGACCCTCGGCCTCAGGGCCTCCACCGTTGCCATTTCTCTCCTTGCCGCTTTCTCAACGATTCAGGCGCAGAACACCTCTGCCGACGCCGACTGGACCCACGGCATCCAGTTCAGCGGTCTTATCGACGGCTACTATAACTACAACGCCAACCATCCGCTCCAGGGCGACAATGGAAATCAGCTTCGTAACTTCGACTTCAACGCCAACGCCTTCAGCCTGAGCATGGCAAAGCTTACCGTCGCGCACGACCCAGCTCCGGTCGGCTTCCACGTCGACCTCGGCTTCGGAAAAGCCTTCACAACCATCCTCGCCTCCGAACCTAACTTCAAATATCTTGAGCAGGCTTATGTAAGTTACAAGCCGGCCAACACCAGGGGGTTTGAAGCCGACTTTGGACAATTTGTAACTTCCGCCGGTGCAGAGGTTATCGAGGCCAACAGTAACTGGAATTACTCCCGCTCGCTCCTCTTCGCTCTTGCCATTCCCTACTACCATGTGGGACTGCGCACCACAATTCCTATAACCAGCGCCTTTACCGCCGGCCTTCAGCTTGTGAATGGATGGAATAACTTCACCGATAACAACAGCGGCAAAACCATCGGAGTAAGTGGCGCGTGGACCAAACCTAAGTTCACCCTTTCCACCACCTACTATGTTGGCCCCGAGAATGACCATACCAACAAAGGCTATCGCAACTTATTCGACGGCGTGCTCCTGCTCACTCCCACACCAAAGCTCAACGCCTATATCAATTACGACTATGGCCAGAACCGCAACGCCATCGAGATCGGGAACAACCTATACCAAACTTCTACAATCAGCCACTGGCAGGGAGTCGCGCTTGACCTCCACTACCAGGCCACAAACAAGCTCGCCTTCTCGCCCCGCTGGGAATACTTCCGCGACCCCAACGGCTTCTCCACCGGACTTGCCCAGAAGCTCAACGAATTCACCCTCACCGGCGAATACAAAATCCACGAGGGGGTGCTGGGGCGCATGGAATACCGCCGCGACCACTCCGACCATGACTTCTTCAATCGCGGAACCGGGTTCGCCCCGTCTCAATCCACGCTGGAGGTCGCCCTCATCGCATTCTTCAGTCGCGGGCGCTGAAAAATTCCATCTTTCGATGGATGCCCATTTCCTCGGCGCATACTTATACTTTGTTCAACGATGAAGGCACGGCCTTTCGCTTTCCTGATAGTTTTTGCCTTGGTTCTCTCGCTGGCGCCCGCCGCTGTTTGCGCAAAGCGCGCGCCATCGCTCAAGCTCAAGGACCTCGCTGAACAGCCCGTCACGCTCGCCTCGCTGCGCGGCCACGTCGTCGTGTTGAGTTTCTGGGCCACATGGTGCGCTCCCTGCCAGAAAGAGCTTCCGCGCCTCTCCGCAATCAGCAAGTCTTACGCCGCACAAAACGTGCGCTTTATCGCCGTATCCATCGACGACAAAAAGGACCTCCATAAAATCCAGCCTTTCCTCCAGAAGCACGACATCTCGCTCGATGTCTGGACCGGGGCCAGCGCCGATACCCTCGACCGCTTCGGCCTGGGCAACATCGTTCCCGGAACCATCATCCTCGATGAGAATGGATACCCCATCTCACGCATCATGGGCGAAGCCCGCGAGAACGACATCCGCTCCGCCGTCGATTGGCTGCTCGACCAGCGCAAAGGCCCCGCGCCCGCCCTTATGCTCCGGCGCTATTAAACCCGCGACCGCGGGCAGGGCCACCACCGCTCGCTCCAGAATGGCGCGACGCCCGTTCGCCTGGACGGCCAATCGCTTTGCCAGTTTTGCCCTCCGGATGTGAAAATACATTGTTGTATACAAGGAGCGATCCGAATGGGAGCAATTTCAGTCTCCAGCGGCACGCGGTCTCTTACAGAAGGTCCGCACGTCCACCGCAACCTCTCCACGCCCCAACTGGTCGAAACCGCCATCGCTCGCGGCGAAGCCAGCCTCGCATCCAACGGCGCGCTGGTTGCGCTCACCGGAGCGCGCACCGGGCGCTCCCCCCGCGACAAGTTCATCATTGAGGACGACACCACACGCGATACCATCCACTGGGGCAAGGTCAATCAGCCGTTCCCTCCCGAAAAATTCCAGGCCATTCTAGACCGCGTCATCCGCCATATGTCCGAACGCGACCTCTACGTCATGGACCTCTTTGCTGGCGCCGACCCCGCATACCAGCTCCCCGTCACCTTCATCTGCGAGTATGCCTGGCACGCGCTCTTCGTCAAGCAGCTCCTCGTGCGGCCCGAGTTCGCCCAGCTCGCCGCCCATGCGGCGGAATTCACAGTAATTGCCGCACCTGAATTTGAAGCCGTCCCCGAGCGCGACGGTACCCGCTCCGGAACCTTTATCCTCGGCGACTTCACCCGCAAAATCATCCTCATCGGCGGCACAAAATACGCGGGCGAAATGAAGAAGTGCATCTTCGGAGTCATGAACTACCTGCTGCCCCCGCGCGATGTGCTCCCCATGCACTGCTCCGCCAACATCGGCCCCAGCGGTGAAACCACGCTATTCTTCGGCCTCTCCGGGACCGGCAAAACCACGCTTTCCGCCGACCCGAACCGCCGCCTCATCGGCGATGATGAGCATGGCTGGAGTCCTAACGGCGTCTTCAACTTTGAGGGCGGATGCTACGCCAAGTGCATTGATCTGTCCGAAGAGAAGGAGCCGCAGATTTATCACGCTATCCGCTTCGGCTCCGTGTTGGAGAACGTGGTCATCGACGAGCGCACCGGGATTCCCGATTACTCTGACGTTCGCCATACCGAAAACACCCGCGCCGCCTATCCCATCGAGTTCATCGCGAACGCTGTGCACCCTAGCGTCGGCGGCCACCCTACAAACGTGCTTCTGCTCACAGCCGACGCCTTCGGAGTTCTCCCGCCCATCGCCCACCTCACGCCCGACCAAGCCATGTATCACTTTCTCTCCGGATACACCGCCAAGCTCGCTGGGACCGAAGCCGGACTCGGCAGCGAGCCCGTCCCCGAGTTCTCCACCTGCTTCGCGTCGCCTTTCCTCCCGCGTGCGCCCAAGGTCTACGCGCAGATGCTCGGCCAGCGACTCCAGCAGCACAACGCCCAGTGCTGGCTCGTGAACACCGGCTGGACCGGCGGGGCCTTCGGCACTGGCTGCCGCATGAGCCTGCCGCACACCCGCGCCCTCGTCAATGCCGCGCTCGACGGACGCCTCGCACAATCCGAATATGTCACCGAATCCGCCTTTGGACTCAGCATCCCCACTTCCTGCCCTGACGTTCCCAGCGAAATCCTAAACCCGCGCAACGCCTGGGCCGACAAGGCCGCCTACGACAGACAGGCCCAGATCCTCGCCGGAAAATTTGAAGAAAACTTCCGCCGCTTCGACGCCCCGGAAAACATCCGCAAAGCCGGCCCTCACAGGAAATCCTGAGCTTGACCGGACCGACGCGGGTGCCCCATCCTTTGCGTGGTTGCATCGTCCGAAGGGTGGGAGAGTCCTGCGCCCTGGCCCATGTATCCTCGTTCTGATCGCTGAATGCCGAACGCTGTACCCTGTCTTCATGTTCATCCGCAAGCTTCGCATCGAGCGCATCGACCCCGAAGGCCAGGCCCACGCCTGCCCCATCAAATGGATCGACAACTTCGCCATGCGCAACTTCACCAACAGCGCCATTTTCGACGACACCCTTCCCGTCGCCGACGGCCTTCTGGAGGCCGGCTACCGCGTCCCCCTCGACCGGCTCCAAACCGCCATGCAGGACTGGTTCCGCCGCAAAGGCTATCTCACCCCCGAAGAGCACGTCCGCATTCAACCGCTCTAAATCGTGACAAGCGACGGCATCCTGAGCGAAGCGACCATAGGGAGCGAAGTGGAAGGACCTGCGGTTTGCTGGCCCTGACTACCAATTCCGCTTTAGATATGAATTTGATTTGCTCGCCCGCCGCATCCTAACCCACGTGGCCGGACCGTTTGTCCAATTCGTCGGAAAAGATCACAGTCTCCAGATCGGCGGAGTCAAGCTCCTCGGCGCAACCTCCGACAATCTCCACAAGCTGCTCTTCACCGTAATCTTTTTCTGCTTCCTTTATCTGATCAATCTGCTCCTGCGCTACCTTGCGGACAAGGCCGGCGCGCGCAAGCAGAAGACCGCTTTCTGGACCCGCCAGGGCATCAGCATCATCCTCTTCCTCATCGCCGTCATCGGCTTCCTCTCCATCTGGTTCGACAATCCCTCCCGCCTCGCCACCGGCATCGGTCTGTTCGCCGCCGGCCTCGCCTTCGCCATGCAGAAGGTCGTGACCAGCTTCGCCGGATACATCGTCATTCTCCGCGGCAAGACCTTCAACGTCGGCGATCGCATCAGCATGGGCAATGTCCGCGGAGATGTCATCGCTCTCAACTTCATCCAGACCGTCATCATGGAAATGGGCGAGCCGCCCGCCGTGCAGGACGAAGACCCCGGCATGTGGGTGCAGAGCCGCCAGTACTCCGGACGCATCGTCACCATCTCCAATTCCGAAATTTTCGACAAGCCCGTCTACAACTACAGCCGTGACTTCCCTTACATCTGGGAGGAAATGCACATCCCGATTTCCTACAAGGACGACTATCATCGCGCCGAGCAGATCATTCTCGATTCCGTCTCGCGCCACACAACCGAAATCGCCAACCTCGCACAGCCCGAGCTTGACCACCTCAAACAGCGGTTCTTCATTCAATCCGCCGACATCCCGCCCCGCATTTTTCTGCGCATTACAGATAACTGGATCGAACTCGCCGTCCGCTTTCTCTGCTCCACTCACAATGTCCGCGATCTCAAGAACAAGATCAGCCGCGACATCCTCTCCGGACTCGAGCAGGCCGGCATCGGCATCGCCTCCAGCACCTACGACATTGTTGGCCTGCCGCCCATCCGTATCGAAAGCAGCCCCGCCTCTCCGCAGGATCAACAGCATACGAACCAGACCTGAAGACCGTGGTCGCCCCTCTCCCCGACGGCATCCTACTCATTAAGGCAATCAAAATTCTCTCCAAAATGGAGTAACCGGAGTTGCGCCCATGAAAATTGAAACCCTACGAGAGTTAATGGTCGACGAGTTGCAGGACCTTCACTCCGCCGAGCAGCAAATCGTCAAGGCGCTGCCCAAGCTCGTCAAGGCAGCCCACAATCCAAGTCTCAAGCAGGCTTTCGAGCACCATCTGGAAGAAACCAAAAACCACGTCACCCGGCTCGACAAGATCTTCAAGCACCTGAACGAAAGCCCCAAAGGCAAGACCTGCGAAGGCATGAAGGGACTGCTCAAGGAAGGCGAGGAACGCATCAGCGATGGAGGCGAACCCGAAGTCATGGATGCCGGACTCATCTCCGCCGCTCAGCGCGTCGAGCATTATGAAATCGCAGCCTACGGCTCGGCCCGCACTTACGCCGAACTGCTCGGCGACCGCGAGGCCGTCCGTCTCCTCAGCGAAACGCTGGAAGAGGAGAAGGCTGCGGATGCAAAGCTGAACCAAGTCGCGCGGACGGTGAACGTCGAGGCCAAAGCCGCATAGCGAGCGCGTCTACAGCGCATGGGCCGGACCAGACGAGTCCGGCCCTGTTTTTGAAGCAAACCTTGAATGTTGTTCGTCATCCGATTTAGCAGGGCGCAGATTCGGCCCTTGAGAATGAGGCTCATATGTGGCTTGCAATCGCAATTCTGTTCCTGATCGCATGGTTAGTTGGATTCGTCGCTTTTCACGTCGTATCGGCCGCAATTCACATCCTGCTTGTTCTGTTCGTAATTTTCCTCATCATCTGGATCGTGCAGAGAATGCGGCGAGCGGTATAACAATGCGGGCGGTTCATAACACCCGCATCGCTGTAATCCCGCGCCTCGCTACTCGTTATAGTGAAGCAAACTGAAGACGTCGTAATCCGGAAACCGGTCGCGCCCCTTCAGAAAATCCAGTTCCACCGCGAACGCCAGTCCGGAAATGTGTCCGCCCAATTGCTTCACCAGCTTCACGGTGGCTTCCATTGTGCCGCCCGTCGCCAGCAAGTCATCTACCAGAACCACATTCTGCCCCGGCTCAATCGCGTCCACGTGGACCTCCAGCGTGTCCGTTCCGTACTCCAGGTCATAAGTGACCTTGGCCGTCTCGGCGGGCAGCTTCTTCGGCTTCCGCACCGGAACAAATCCCGCGTTGAGCCTGTACGCCAGCGCCGGACCAAAAATGAACCCGCGCGCCTCGATCCCCAGCACTAAGTCAATGTCCCTGCCGATGTAGTGCGCCGCCATCGCGTCAATCAACTCGGCAAAACCCTTCTGGTCCTTCAGCAGGGTCGTAATGTCATAAAACAAAATTCCCGGCTTGGGAAAATCCGGGACCGTCCGCACAAGCTGCTTCAATGGCTCGCAATTAATGGGTGGATGAATAGCCAAATCGTTCCGCTCCTCTTATTCAAATTTCAAAAATCACTGCCGCCTCTGAACGCTGACCGCTGAGCGCTGTCCTTCACCACGCGCCCTCAATTTCAAAGGGCCCCAGCCCTTCGCCCTCGCTGTCCGCCAGATCATGCTCGATCACCGCGTCCACGCGGCTCCCTCGCGACCCCTTCTGCAAAGCGTCCCGTAGCAGTCCCAGTTCCTCGGCGTCGCCCGCGGCCACGACCTCCACGTGCCCAGCCTCAGTGTTGCGGACCCATCCGCGCAGGTCAAGTTCCCCCGCCTCCCGATGCACATACCACCGGAAGCCCACTCCCTGCACGCGCCCTTTCACCAGATAATGACGGACCATAGTCTACTGCTGTGGAACCCTGGGGCCGCGAATGAATCCCTCAATGATCCATGCTGCCGTCCATAGGATTCCCGCGAATATCGAAATGTACACGCCAAAAATCGCTGGAACTATCCAATGAAAATTGAAATTGGATACTGTAACGCCAACAGCACCTACTGCGACGAGCGCCAGGCCTACCACTAGAACAATGCGCACCACGAATTTAATCCGCCGAAAGCCCTCTTCGTATGCCATACATTGCCTCCGCCGATCAATGTATCACCCATAACTATAACGGCGCAGCCAAAGCCGCGCCGTCCACTAACAAAGTCCCGCGAACTATGCCCGGCTCAGGTATGCCCCTTCCGCCGTGTCCACGCGAATCTTCTCGCCCTCGTTAATAAACGGAGGAACCTGCACCGTCAGCCCCGTCTCCAACTTCGCCGGCTTCGTGACTGAAGATGCCGTGGCCGACTTCAGCCCCGGTTCCGTCTCCACCACCGTCAGCTCCACCGTCTGCGGAAGTTCGATGCCCACCGCAACTCCGTCGAAGAACGAAACCGTAATCTGCAAATTCGCCGTCAGATACTCCACCGCATCGCCCAGCATGTCGCGCTTCAGGTTCGTCTGCTCGTAGTTTTCGGTGTTCATAAAGTAGAAATCGTCGCCGTCGTTGTAGAGAAACTCCATCGGAATCTCATCCACCACCACGCGGTCAATCGGGTCGGGCGAGCGAAAACGGTGCTCAAACATTGCGCCAGTGCGCAGGTTCCGCAGCTTGGCCTGGATGAACGCCCGCAGGTTCCCCGGCGTGCGGTGCTCGACCGAAAACACGGCATGAAGCTCATTGTTGTGCTTAATAATCATGCCGGGACGCATCTGTGTGGCGGGAATCGCCATAAAAAGAAAGCTCCTTGAATTTTTTCTGAGGTTTTATTCAGAGGTCAGCCTGACGCTGATTCGATGAATCTTCTCCATCATTGTATCCCAGCAACAGATCTGGATGCCCCATCCTTCGCACAGTCTCATCATGCGAAGGGCGGGTCCGTCATCCAGCGAAAATGTCTTTCAAAAAGTGCCCAATCGACCGAAAGAATCCCCGATGCGCCTTCGGACTCGCCGCCGGAGCAATCTCGGCATCCAGCGTCTGCGATTTCGTCTGTACCCTCGCGGGAAGCTTCGCTCCCGACAGCGCCTCCGGAGCCTTTCCTGCCGCGCCGGGAGCTTCCGGATTCGGCGTCATCGCCGCGCTATACGCAATCGGAGCCGCAACCTCCGCATGGGCCACACCCACCGGAACCACTGGCTCGGTCGGCTCAGGCTCCGGCCCGGCCAGCCCTTCGCTGCGCGCCAGTGGAAACGGATTCGCTGCTTCGGCCGCCGTCTTCCCCGGCCGCGGTTTCGCTCCGCTGCTTGCCACCGCCACCGGAGGGGCCGCCGCCGCAGGACATCCGCAAGGCTCGGACTCGTTGTCCACCACCTGCTGCAAGCTGCCGTGCTCGAACATCACGCGCTGGTTCGGCTGCACGCGATACACCCCGCCCTCGAACTGGCTCGTCACCGTCACGTAAGGAGCGTTCGCGCCGTGGTTGTCCACGCACGTATCGCCCTGCTTGTTCACGCGAATTCTCAGGTCCGCGGTCCCCGGACCCGAAATCAGAATCCGCAGGTCCGGCGTCAACAGCACATCCGAATACTTGCCGGGAACATAACTCGCTTCCAATGCGCCGCGGTCCATCGCAATCATCAGCGCCGAGTCCGTGCCCTGCACGCTCGTGTCGCGCGACAGATGCACCTCTGTCGAGGCGCACACGCTGAGTTCGCCGCCCCGCGCCAGCTTCACCGTGGCCGTCGAGTCGCCCGCCTTGATCGTTCCATTGTTCCCAATGCTCACCGTGCCGTCCGCGACCGAAAGCGATCCCGAAACCGTGACTCCCGCCGCCGGAACATACGCGATAGGAATCTGCTGCGCATAAACTCCTGCGCCCGCTCCCAGCAATGCGGCAATTTGAAAAATTCTCGATACAGTCATACTGCAATATGGACGCGGCCCGCGCCGCTTCGCGC
Source organism: Acidobacteriaceae bacterium (assembly GCA_025934135.1). Taxonomy (GTDB): domain Bacteria; phylum Acidobacteriota; class Terriglobia; order Terriglobales; family Acidobacteriaceae; genus Silvibacterium. Next base: position 9,674 of record JAICYR010000122.1, read on the forward strand.
TCAGGGCCCGCTACAACTCAAGGAAATTCTGGATCAACCGCTTCCCATCCGCCGTCAGCACGCTCTCGGGATGAAACTGCACACCCTCAACGCCCGCCAGCTTCCGATGCCGCAGCCCCATGATCGTTCCGTCCTCCGAACGCGCCGAAACCTCAAGCTCCTCCGGCAAATTCTTCTCCGAAACGATTAGCGAATGATAGCGCGTGCAGGTCATCGGACTCGCCAGCCCCGCGAAGACCGTCTTTCCGTCGTGCTTCACTTCGCTCGTCTTGCCGTGCATCACTTTGTCCGCTCGCACCACGTCCGCTCCGAAGGCCGCTCCAATCGCCTGATGCCCCAGGCACACGCCCAATACCGGAACCCGCCCCGCAAACCGCCGGATCAGATCCACGCTGATGCCCGCTTCCTGCGGCGTACACGGCCCAGGAGACAGTAGAATTCGCTCTGGCTCCAGCGCCTCCACCTCATCCACCGTCAGCGCGTCGTTGCGGCGGACCACCATCTCCGCCCCAAGCTCGCCCATGTACTGCACAAGGTTGTAGGTAAACGAGTCGTAATTGTCGAGAACGAAGACCATAGCGCTGGTTCTAGTGTAAATCCCGGCCCGCGTCAGCGTCCGGCCAGTCCCTTTCGCATGAACATCGTCGCCTGCGGATTCTCGTTATACCGCTCGCAAGGCTCGTACCCTTGCTGGCGGTAAAAGCGGATCGCCGTCGTCAAATCATCCTTTGTATCCAGATACAGCGCCCGATACCCAGCCCCCGCCGCGTAGTCTTCCAGAGTCTTCAGCAGCCGCTCGGCAATGCCCTGGCCGCGTGCCTCCCGCTTCACATACATCCGCTTGATCTCGCCCGCGCGCTCCAACTGAGGCAATGGCCGCAGCGCGATACAGCCGACTACCGCCGCACCGTCATACGCCAGCCACACGCCCGACCCATCACCAAAGTAGTCCCGCGCAAAGCTCTCCGGATCATCGCGCACCACCACGCCGACGGCTTCGTAATACTCCCGCACGATGGCATACGCCTCATCCATGCGCTCCAGCGAAGCTCGTTCAATGCGAATCATGATATTTGCTTTCCGGAATGTCTCAGTTCCGCGACCAACGGGAGCGGCCACGAGAAGCAGTTGCCTCAACGGCCCCTTGCCTTCTCAATCGCCTTTACCACCGCCTTGGCCTTGTTCAGGCTCTCCTCGTATTCGCGCTCCGGAACCGAGTCCGCCACGATGCCCGCGCCGGCCTGAATATGTCCTTGCTTGCCGCGCATCAGCAGCGTGCGAATGCCGATGCACGA
>JAICYR010000133.1 GCA_025934135.1 Acidobacteriaceae bacterium
GAGACGGCGAAGACGGAGCCGGCGATTTCGGCGATGACGAGGGCGGCTCCGGCGGCGAGGCCGGTTTCAAGCGTGATGTAGCGGAAGACGCGGTTGAGGCGCGGGTCTTCGGGGAGCAGTCCTTCGGAGATGGCGAAGACTTTGGTGAAGACGGCGAAGGCGATCAACTGGAATCCCAGCAGCACGGCGACGAAGGCGTAAAGCAGCGTATGGACATCGAACCCGATGCCGTCGATGATGCGCGGGCCGGGCAGGAGCCAGGCGCATCCGGCGAGGCCCAGCAGCATGAGCGCGGCGCCCGGATAGAGGAACAGCCAGCGCGGGCTGTACATGAGCAGGAAGCGCAGATGCCGCCAGCCGTCGCGCCAACTGCGGAGATGGGGCGGGCGGGAGCGTCCGTCGGGCGAGAGCGTGGTGGGGATTTCGGCGACCTTCAGGCGGAGCAGGCTGGCCTTGACGACCATTTCGCTGGCGAATTCCATGCCGGTGGAGCGGATGTCCATGCGATGGAAGCTGTCGCGGCGGAAGGCGCGGATGCCGCAGTGGAAGTCCTCGCAGGGCGAGGGGAAAAGGCGGCGTCCGATGGCGGTGAGGACCGGGTTGCCGAGATAGCGGTGGAGCGTCGGCATGGCTCCGGGGGCGATTCCTCCTCGAAAGCGGTTGCCCATGACGAGATCGGAACCGGCGCGAAGCTGCTCCAGGAACCGAGGAATGTGGCCGAAGTCGTAGCTGTCGTCGGAGTCGGCCATGAGGACATAGCGGCCACGGGCGGCGAGGATTCCGCCTTTGAGGGCGCTGCCGTAGCCCTTGGTGGATATGTGGACCACGCGCGCGCCTTCCGACTCGGCGATTGCGACGGAGGCGTCGGTAGAGCCGTTGTCGGCGACGATGACCTCACCGGAGATGCCGGAGTCGTGAAGGGCGGCGAATGCCTTGCGGATGCAGGTGCCTACGGTTTCTTCCTCGTTAAGGCAGGGCAGGACAATGGATAGCTCGGGAGAAAGCTCGGCGTGGGCAGGCGTAAGCGCCTGCGGGGGAGCCGCTACGTCGGGATTTTCGGCGATCACACTCATGGCCTGTCCAGCACCGTCTGCTTACTGAATTGCGGGGTGTTGCCAGCACTTTAGCACGTTTGAGGGCGTAAGTGCCTCGATTTTTCGCGGGCCAAGCCGAAGACCTTACCCGAGCGCGATGACGATTGCTCCGGCGGCGATCAGGACGCCTCCCACGAGTTTGCGCGTGGTGATGGCCTCTCCCAGCAAAGGCCAGGCGAGCAGGATCACAAAGACAACGCTGAGCTTGTCAATAGGTGCGACCCTCGATGCCTGTCCTTTGGAGAGCGCGTGAAAGTAGCAGATCCACGACAGGCCGGTGGCGATGCCCGAGGCGGCGAGGAAGAGCCAGCTTCGGCGGTCGATATGAACCAGGCCGGAGTGGCTGCCGACGCTGAGGGCGATGATCCAGGTGAAGAGCACGACCACCGTGGTGCGGACAGCGGTGGCGAGGTTCGGCTCAACACCCTCCACGCCGACTTTGGCGAGCAGCGCGGTGGCGGCAGCGAAAACCGCGGAGAGAATGGACCAGACTAGCCAGGACATTGGGAAATCATACCTTCGCCGCAGAAGCGCGGGCCATTGGCTTTTTTATATGCCAACCGCGGTTGTTAGACTCGAAGTATGGGACACGCGGAAAATTCTCTGGATCTGGCAGCATCTTCATATCTTCGTTCGGCAGTGCATCAGCCGGTCAATTGGCATCAGTGGGGCGCGGAGGCGTTTGAGCGGGCGAAGCGTGAGGACAAGCCTGTCCTGCTGGACATAGGCGCGGTGTGGTGCCACTGGTGTCACGTCATGGACCGCGAATCCTACGAGGACCCTGAGCTTGCGGCCATTGTGAATGAGCACTTCGTCGCCATTAAAGTGGACCGCGACGAGCGGCCCGACGTGGACAGCCGTTATCAGGCGGCAGTGCAGGCCATCAGCGGGCAGGGAGGCTGGCCGCTCACGGCGTTTCTTACTCCCGATGGGCGGCCCTATTTTGGCGGAACGTATTTTCCACGCGGAGACCGCTACGGCCGGCCCGGATTCGAGCGCGTGCTGCTGACCATGGCCGACGTTTGGAAGACGCGGCGCGAAGAGGCGCTGGAGTCGGCGGACAGTGTGTTCGCGGCGATTGAGCATGGCGAGAGCTTCTCCGGCAGGGCGGGGTCGCTGTCGCCGGAGATTGTGGACAAGATTCTGGCGTCAGCCGTGGGGCAGTTCGATCCGCGGAACGGTGGGTTCGGATCGCAGCCGAAGTTTCCGCATCCAGCGATGCTGGATCTGCTGATCGACGCAGCGGGGCGCACGGGCGACGAGGCGATGCGCCAGGCCGCCACCATTACGCTGGCAAAAATGGCCTGCGGCGGAATCTATGACCAGCTTGCGGGCGGGTTCCATCGCTACTCGACAGACGAGCGCTGGGTGGTGCCGCACTTCGAGAAGATGCTGTACGACAATGCCGGCCTGCTGGCGAATTATGTCCACGCCTTCCAGAGCTTTGCGGATGCGAACGCGGCGCAGGTGGCACGGGACATTATTCGCTGGCTGGACGAGGTGATGACCGACCGCGAGCGCGGCGGCTTCTATGCGTCGCAGGATGCGGACCTGTCGCTCGACGATGACGGCGATTACTTCACCTGGACGCGCGACGAAGCGGCAGCCGTTCTGACTCCGGACGAGATGGCCGTGGCTGGGCCGTACTGGGACATTGGCGAACTGGGTGACATGCACCACAATCCAGCGAAGAATGTGCTGCACCGCAAATTCTCCGTCGAGGAAGTGGCGAAGCAGGCGGAGCGCAGCCCTGATGAAACCATGGCGCTTCTTCGGACGGCCCATGAAAAGCTGCTGGCCGCGAGGCTCACGCGGCCCACTCCTTATATCGACCGCACCATCTATACCTCGTGGAACGCGATGGCGGTGTCGGCGTATCTGGAAGCGGCGAAGGTGCTGCAACTTCACGATGTGCGGGAGTTTGCGCTGAAGACGCTGGACCGTTTGCTGGCCGAAGGGTGGAATCCCGATGCTGGGCTGGCGCATGTGGTCGCTTATCCGGACAGTGCGCCGGGGCAACGGGTCGCGGGCGTGCTGGACGACTACGCCTTTCTGATGCTGGCGCTGCTCGACGGATGGGAGGCGACCGGCGACCGACGCTACTATGACGCGGCCACGGAGATTGGCGAGGCGATGGCGGCTCGGCTCTATGACAAGGAAGAGGGAGGCTTCTTCGACACGGAGCACGCTGAAGGCGCGTTGGGCGTTCTGGCCGCACGGCGCAAGCCGTTGCAGGACACGCCAACCCCGGCGGGAAATCCTTCAGCGGCCATCGCGCTGCTGCGGCTTGAGGCGCTGAGCGGGGGGGAGGACTTCCGCAAAATGGCGCATGAGACGCTGGAGAGCTTCGCCGCAATCGTCGAGCACATTGGGCTTTACGCCGGGACTTACGGGCTGGCTCTGGAGTTGCTGCTGCTGGCTCCGGCGCAAGTGGTGGTGATTGGCGCTGGGCAGGAGGCGCGGAAGCTGGCGGCCATGGCCACGGCGCGCCATGCCGTGAATAAGAGCGTCATCGTGCTTCGGCCTGAGCAGGTGACGGCGGAAAACCTGCCTCCTGCGCTGGCCGAGACACTACCCAACCTGCCGGAGTTGGGCGGCGGCAAGCCCTTCGCAGTAGTGTGCCGGGGAATGAGCTGCCTGCCTCCGACGGACAATTCGGAGACCTTGCTGGAATCTCTGCGCGAGATCTAACCAAACACTATCGACTGGCGCCTTGCGACGGGACCTTGGCTTCGCTGTTTGCGGCGGTCTTGGCCACCTGCTCGGTCGAGGCTTTGTCCAGTTCGCGGTAGATGGTCTCGTTGCGCAGGATCGCCTGCACGTAGCTGCGGGTCTGGGTAAAGGGGATCGATTCCACAAACTCGTCCATGTCGTGGTAGGGATGCGGATCGCTCTGCCAGTCGGTCACGCGGCTGTCTCCGGCGTTGTAAGCGGCGAAGGCGTATTCGGGATGGTCTCCAAACTTGTCCAGCATTTGCTTGAGGTAGAGGCAGCCCAGGCGGATGTTGAGCTTGGGATCGAGCAGGTCGCGCGTCTCAAAGTGGCGGATGCCTTCTTGCCGCGCCAGCGAGCGGCCAACGCTGGGCAGAAGCTGCATCAGTCCGTAGGCGTTGGCGTATGAGACGACGGAGGGATTGAACTCCGATTCCTGGCGAATCAGCGATGCCACCATGTAGGGGTCGAGTCCGTCGTGCGTGGCGCACTGCTTAATGGTGGGCCAGTAAGGTTGCGGAAAGAGAATGCGCCAGTAGGCGAGCGGCAGCGCGCTGATGGGCGCGGAGACGTAGTAGGGCAGGGCGCGCTTCATGAGGCGCATGGCGTGCCAGTTTTCTCCGAAGGAGGCGTAGATCTGGGCCTCCGCGAGGCTGCCCCAATGGTCGCTGCCGTCGGCGGCCTGGATTTCGGGCGAGATGTATTCGTTGAGTCCGGCGTTTGCAAGCAGCCGCGCCTTCACCAGATGCGGGTCCTGGTCGGGAACATCATCGCTTAGTTCGGGAATGTCCTGCGGCTGGAGATCGTCCAGCTCCTCGGAACCGGTGGGATCATCGTCGGGCTTCAGTCCCATGTCCGCCAGACGCTGCTGGGCGCGGTCGGCGTAATAGTAGTGCGGATAAACGCGGGCCACGGTGCGGTAGTATTTCGCGGCCATCGTGGGGTTGTGTTCCTGACCGGCGTAGATGCGGGCGCGCCAGTAGAGAGCAGACGCCGCTTCAGGAGACGTGGGGTAGTCCTTGATCTGGTCGTCGAACATCTTGGCGGCGTCGGTATAGTTGCCGAGCCGGTAAGTAAGCCAGGCGGCGCGCCAGTGGACGTAAGGCGAGTAATCGGAACAGGCATGGCGGTGGCGTGAGTCGCACTCATCGGGGAAGAACGTGGCGAGCTCGCTGTAATACTTGATTGCCGTCGCATAGTCCTTGCGGAGCAGGTACATGTTTCCGCTGGAGTAGAGGGCCTCAGCCAACCACGGACTGGTGGGGAACCGCGACTTCAGCTTTTCGACAATAGATTGCTGACCGTCGGTATCATTCTTGTCGCGTGCAAGCTCCATCAGCAGATAAAGGCGGCGCGCGCCGGCCTCGTCGTCCGTGTCCGGCAGGCGCTCGGCTTCGCGCTGGGAAAGCTTGTTGAGCTTCCACTCGCACGCGGCGGCGGCCACCAACATGCGGTTGCGGGCGGAGTCGCTCAACGTTTTTTCGGAGGCGAGGGACCGGTATTCGTCCTCGGCGTCGCTGTAGCGGTGTGCGGAATAAAGGGCATCGGCGCGGCGGCTGCGCTGGGTGGCAGAAAGCCCAGTGATGGCCCCCGACGAGATGAGTTGTTGGCGGGCCTGCGTGGCCTCGCCACTCAGCGGAAAAGTGAGATAGACATGAGTGAAGAGACGGCGGGCCTCGTCAGCGTTGCCGGCCAACAAATAGGCCTTCGCCAGCGCGTACTGGTAATCGGACTTGTTGGCGATGGACTCGGCGCGGTGCTCGCGAAGAACAGAGAGCGCGGCCTGGGGATCTCCCTGCTGGAGGAAGGCGTTGGCCTCGAGAACCGGAATCTGGCTGACAAAAATGGAATCCGGGTAGCGCTTGATAAAGTCGGCGAGCACCGGCTCGGCGGTGGTGATCTTGTTGTTCTGGAGATACGCCTGAATGGTGAGGTACGCGGCGTAATCGTCGAGGGAGCTTCCCTTATCAGCGACGAGCTTGAAGTCGGCCAGGGCATGGTCGTAGTCGTGGTCCAGAAGATGCGCGTGGCCGAGCGCGAGGAACGCCGCGGCCTGGGCTCCTCCGGTATGCGAATGGGCGAAGGCGGTGACTCCCGCGTACGCCGCGGGCGAGCGCAACGTCGCAAGCTGCTGCGCCATGGGGCGAAGTTCGGTTGACGCTACGAACGCCTTGTGGAGCTTGCGGCTGCGGGCCAACTCGCGCTTCGTGAGCTTCCGATGATGATAGCGGTGGCGCGCCCTCGCCAGACGTCGGCGGCGGGCTTCGGCGAGCCGGCGTTGACGCGTGGTCAAGCGGCGACGAGCGGTCGTGGTGTGATGGGTGCTTTTCCGAGCCAATTTTTTCGGCTCGGCGTGAGCGGCCTCGTGCGGGGATTTTGCCTTCGACTTGGTGTGCGCGGATTTGTGCTTCGCTTTGTGTTCCGTCTGATGAGTCTGCGAGGTGGCGGCGGCCGCGGAAGGCGCGGTTGCCGCGATTGGTAGAGCAACGACTGCGAGCGCGCAGACGACTCCGCGGCTGAATTTCAAAAACATTGCCAATATCGGAATCCGCATCACCTTCTGCTCCTACTCTATCGTGAAAGACGGATGACGGCGGCGTTTGCTGCGGAGCGAATGCAATTTGCGATTGTTGTTGAAGTTGATACGGGGGCGATGGGCGCGCGGGGGATTCGGAGAGCCAGCCGTGCCCTCATCCGCTTCGCGAGCCCGAAACCCTGCAACTTATAGCCGCGCTGCTTCGTTATCACTAGCAGGAGGCGCGGGATGTTCACAGAAATTCGCAGAACTTTGCGTTTCGTAATGTCCAGTCTTCTGGTTTTTACTCCTGTCCTCGCCGCCCAGCAGCCGGACTCCACCTCCGCGCCGGTCCCGCCGCAGGTCCTCAAGGCGCGCGCGGTTTTTGTGAGCAATGGCGGCGGCAGCAATTACTTCGAGAGATTCAGCGGCGGCCCCAACCGCGCATACAACATCTTTTACAAGCAACTGAAGCGGACCGGGCAGTATGAGCTGGTCAGTTCTCCGGCGGCGGCGGACCTGATCTTCGAGGTCCGCGTCATTGCTCCGGCAACTTCCGGGCCGCACGACATCGTTTCCTACAGCCCGCAGGTCATCCTCACCATTCGTGACCCGAGGACGAACGCGGTGCTTTGGACCGAGAGCGCGAATGTCCGGGCCATTGGAACGAAGAAGAGGCGCGACCGGCAGTTCGATCAGTCTGTGGCGGTTCTGGTGGACAAGCTGGCATTGGTAACGGGCCAGCCGCTGACGGAGTCGCAGACGAAGGCCATCGCCGGGAACTCGAAAATGCCCACACCGGAAAAAATAATCATTGTGTCAACGATTGCGGGCGTTGCCGCGTTTACGGCTTGGGGCATTCACAAAGCCAGCAACCCGCCCAAGCTTCCACCCTTGCCAACCCAGCCAACGCCGCCATTCCCGTGAGGGAATAAGCGACCTGACCTGGAATGTCTTATGGTGGTCGCTGTAGGACTCGAACCTACGACCTCCTGCGTGTGAAGCAGGCGCTCTAACCAACTGAGCTAAGCGACCATTCTTGGATGGGAACGGGTTCAGAATATCATTCCCACTGAAGGGCGGCCAAATTGATCGATCAGGCACAGGGCGCGGGAGTAGGGGGCCGAGGGGAGGCGCCCAGCGGATACAATCTTGGTTACTCGTCCATGACCACCCGCGACCCAGTTTCGTCTCCTGATCCCCATGTGTCCGGCGGCGCATCCAAAAACCAGTCCGGCCCGGACCCCGGTGAAGAAAACGATCCGAAAAGACCGCAACCTGATGAGCAAAACCGTGTTGAGGAAGATATGGGCACGATTGCGCTTGACCGTCCTCGTTCCACCCACGCCGCCCAGGCTGGCAGCGTCAGCCGCATGACGGCGGGGGATTGGAACGGCTTGACCGATGCGGAAATCATGCTGCGGGTGCGGGATGGGGAAGATGCCGGGTACGACATTCTGATCCAGAAGTACCGCAAGCCGATCATCAATTTTATGTTCCGCATGGTGCATAACCAGGGCATGGCGGAGGAACTGGCGCAGGAAACATTTCTGCGCGTCTACCGCTCGCGGCAGACCTACCGGGCGGAGGCCAAGTTCACCACCTGGCTCTACCGCATCGCCACCAACCTGGCGGTGAACCACGCGCGGGACACGAAATATGAGCGGGCCGCCCAGAACGTGTATCTGGACCAGCCTGATCCGGAAACCGGCACCACTCCCGATGTGGCCGATTCGACGGCCTCGATTGAGGAGAATCTGGTCCGGGAAGAGCGGATGAAAGCGATCCGGCAGCATGTGCTGGCCCTGCCCGAGCGGCAGCGGATGGCGGTGTTGATGCACAAGTATCAGGGACTGGATTACAAGCAGATTGGCGAAGTGCTCAAGTTGAGTGAATCGGCCACCAAGTCGCTGCTGTTCCGTGCCTACCAAACGTTACGGGAAACCTTGAAGGATTTTGTTTAAGTTACTGACGAATTGAGGAAATGATGATCTGCCGGAAATTTGAAATCGAATTGAAGAAGACGATGCCTGACCTGCTGCTCGACCCCGACCGTGCCCCCGCCGAGGCGCGTGCCCACGTGGAGCAGTGCGCGGACTGCCGCGGGGAACTGGCAGCTCTGGAAGCGGCCATGTCCGCGCTAGACGGCTGGGAGGGCGTGGAGCCTTCGCCGTTCTTTGACGCTCGCATGGCAGCGCGAATGCGCGAGGAGCGGAGCGCGCCTCCAGCCGGATGGCTGGCCCGGATGCGGGCGCGGCTGGAGATGGGTTCCAACCGAAATTTGAGGCCCCTCGTTGTAGGTGCGCTGGCCCTCGCGCTGATGATTGGCGGCGGAACGTATGCGGGATTGGAGGGCTTCAATTCTTCACCCAGCGTGACGCCGGCGGCGGCCTCGCCCACCGTCAGGGACTTGCAGTCGCTGGACGAAAATTCGCAGTTGTTCCAGCAGATGGACATGCTGGACCAGTCGGACAACGGCGCGGACACGGGCAGCCGGTAATTTGGATCTTCTTCATTCAGTAAATATCGTAAGTTTAAGTTGTTGCTGCACTTATTGGTTTCCAATTCCGGGCGGTTTACCGGGCCTTGGGTACGAAAAAACATGATGATGCACACAGGAAAAATCTCGGGTGGCCCCGGCGGGTGGCTGGCAGCACTCGTGGTGTGCGCATTGCTGGCGGCGCCTGCGCTCGGCTGGGCCCAGCGCAGCGAAGATGGCGGGAGTGGCGGGCATCACGGTCAGGCGCATGAAAATCGCGGCAACGGCGGACGCAATTTTGACGGGCCGCGCCGGGGATTTCAGAATGGCGGCGGGCGCGAGATGCGTGCGCCGCGGCAGCAGGGCCAACGCGAGGCACAGCAAGAAAGCCGCCGCGAAATGCGTGGCCAGCAGTATCCCAATTCCAACCAGCAATACCGTGGAAACCAGCGTGATTCCAACCAGCAATACCGTGGAAACCAGCGTGAAACACGCGATCAGCAGCGGCCGGATTATCAGCAGCAGGGCCGCCCGGCGGCTCGGGGTCGCGACGGCCTCCCACAATGGTGGCAGCAGCATCGCGAGCTTTCTCCTCAGCAGCAGGCGGATGCCATGCGGCGGCAGCCGGGCTTCCGGAACCTTCCTCAGCGGCAGCAGCAGCGGCTGATTAACCGCCTTCACGAATTCGACCAGCGGCCGCCAAGAGAGCAGCAGCGGACGCTGGGCCGGGTGGAGATGTTCCAGCGGCTTTCGCCCGAGCGGAAGCAGGAGGTTCGGGGAGCGTCGCAGGCGCTGAGCCGGATGTCGCCGCAGCGGCAACAGGAGGTGCGGCAGGCGTTCCGCGAGCTGAGGCAGGAGCCTCCCCAGGAGCGGCAGCAGATGCTGCACTCGCAATTCGGAGCGCGGTTCACGCCGCAGGAGCGGACCGTGCTGGGAAACCTGCTATCGATTGAGCCGTATCAAGGGCAAGGTCAGGGACGAAACCAGCAACCGGTCCCCCAGCCGTATTTTGGGCGGCATTGAAGGCGGCTCAGGGACGGGAAAGCATTCAGCGTCGCGCGTTCAAGGGCTTGCTTCAGGGAGCGAGCCTTTATTTCAGAACAATCGTAGACTAAGCTAGCACGACCGGCTTGCGGACGAGAATTGACTTGTGTCGCCCGGGGCGGCGGTGAATATGGAATCCAACGAAGTAGGGGAATTGCACGAGCAGCATGAGCGGGCGCGCGAGGGCAGCCTGCGTCCGGTAAGTTTCACCATGAGTTTGCTGGCTGTGCTGGTGGCAATTGTGACGGTGCTGGGACATCGCACGCACACCGAAGCCGTGTTACAGCAGGCGCGCGCCAGCGACGAATGGAACCTTTATCAAGCCAAGAAAATCCGCTCTTATGACACGCAGCTTACGGTCGATCTGCTGAACTCGCGCCCA
>JAICYR010000177.1 GCA_025934135.1 Acidobacteriaceae bacterium
CCAAAAGCCGTCCGCGGTGGATGCCGGAGTGCTTGCGAGCGGCGCTTACTACTTCAACCGCCACGTGGGCGCTCAACTCGAATATGGCAATCACCGGGAAGGCAAGAACGACGGTTTCCAGACCATCCAGGCCGGTATCATTTTCCGGTTCCCATTTGAACAGGATTCGATCACTCCGTTCGTGCATGGATTGGCTGGCGCGGTCCAGTTTGGTGGCCCAAACGCCGAACCGGTCTCCTATCACAAATACACCTGGGGCCCGGCCCTGACGGCCGGCGGCGGTCTTGATTACGACACGCCATGGTTCAATCACCACCTCGGCATCCGGCTCTTCCAGGCTGACTACGAATACTTCCATGTAAACTTCGGCCCGCAGTTCATCACCGGCGGCCGCCTGAACGCGGGAGTGGCGCGGTTGAGCACCGGCCTGGTCTTCAAGATCGGCAATCTTGTGCCTCCGCCTCCTGTCACCTATGCCTGCTCGGCGAACCCGGCTTCGGTCTATCCGGGCGAGCCAGTCACCATTACCGGGACCGCGACCAACCTGGATCCCAAGAAGCAGGTCCTGTATAGCTGGTCCGGCGAGGGCGCCAGCGGCACCAACTCCACCACGACCATCGAGACGGGCAATCTGGCTCCGGGCAGCTACAAAGTGAGCGGCCATGTGACCGAAGGCAAGAAGGTCGGCCAGTCGGCGGATTGCACGGCGGAGTTCACTGTCAAGCAATATGAGCCTCCGACGGTAAGCTGCTCGGCAAACCCGACGCAGGTGAATCCGGGCGACAGCTCGACGATCACCGCCACCGGCGTCAGCCCGCAGAACCGGCCCCTGACCTATAGCTATCAGGCCTCGGCCGGCTCCATCAACGGGACCGGAAACACGGCCACGCTCTCGACGACAGGCGCTCCGGCGGGTTCCATCACTGTGACCTGCAATGTGTCTGACGACAAGGGCCAGACGGCGTCTTCCACCACGACGGTCGATGTGCAGGCGCCCCCGCCGCCGCCGGCGCCGAAGGTGCAAACGCTCTGCTCCATCCAGTTCAACCACGACAAGCGGCGTCCCACCCGCGTTGACAACGACGCGAAGGGCTGCCTCGATGACGTGGCGCTGAATCTGCAGCGTTCTTCGGATGCGACTCTGGTTGTGGTGGGTAACAGCGCCCCGGTGCCTGCGGCCCGCGGCCATCGTCGCCACCAGGTTTCCGCTGAGGAGATGGCAGCGCATCGCGCGGTCAACACCAAAAACTACCTCGTAACCGAGAAGGGTATTGATGCCAGCCGTATCTCGGTGCGGACGGACGACTCCGGGCAGAATGAGGTGCAGAACTACCTCGTTCCATCCGGCGCCAACTTCGACAACGACGTGCAAAACACCACGCCGGTGAACGAGAGCACGGTGAAGGCGCAGCCCAGAAGCCGTCGTGCCGCCCGTCACCACCGTCGGTAGTCGTCTTAGCGGTTGCATTTTTAAATGGCCGTCTGGCATTGCCGGGCGGCCATTTTGTTGCCTGCTCCTGGTCCGCATCCATGCCCGAGGAACCCGCCTCGCTAATGGAAAAGGAGTAACGAGGGGCTTATCATCGGGATATGTGGCCTGTTGCTTGCTTTGAGGAAGCCATGAACCGAAAAGCTTTGCTTTCCCTCCTCCTGGGTTTCGCCACCCTCGCGATGCTCTTTCCGGCTCTGGCCGGGGCTGCACCCTACCAATGGACTGCCGTCGGGCCCGAAGGCGGCGATGCCCGCGCATTCGCCTCCAGTCCTTCCGATCCGGGCCATATCTACATGGGCACGGTCAATAGCTGGATTTATCAGTCCACCGATGACGGCGCAAGCTGGTCTCGGCTTGCGCGCCTGAGCGCAGTGAATGACCTGGTAGTTGACAACCTGATGGTTGACGAAGCCGACCCGAAGACGCTGTACGCGGGCGTTTGGCGGCTGGACCGCCCGGATGGCGGCGTTTACGTCAGCCACGACGGCGGACATACATGGGCGTCGAGTCCGGACATTCAGGGCAAATCCGTGCGCGCGCTGGCGCAGGCCCCATCGAACCCAAAAATTCTTGTTGCGGGCGCCATTGAAGGCGTGTTCCGCTCAGAGGATGGCGGCCAGCACTGGCGGCAGATCAGCCCTCAGGGCAGCGGCGAAATTCGCAAGGTTGAGTCCATCGCGATCAATCCCACTGACCCGCGCATCGTTTACGCCGGAACCTGGCACTTGCCATGGAAGACCACCGACGGTGGTAAGACCTGGCACAACATCAAGCAGGGACTGATCGATGATTCGGATGTCTTCTCCATCTTGCTCGACCCCAAGTTTCCGAGCACCGTTTATCTGAGCGCCTGCTCCGGAATTTACAAGAGCCAGACCGCCGGCGAGCTTTTCCGTAAGGTGCAGGGCATTCCCTCCACGGCGCGGCGCACTCGCGTACTCATGCAGGACCCCGCGAACCTGCAAATTGTCTACGCCGGAACAACCGAGGGCCTCTACAAGACGGAGGATGGAGGAACGAGATGGGCGCGCATGACCAGCCCGAGTCTTATCATCAACGACATTTACGTTGACCCGCACAATCCCCGCCGCGTGCTGCTGGCGACCGACCGCAGCGGCGTGCTGGCCAGCAACGATGCCGGGGCGAACTTCGTTTCTTCCAACCGCGGCATTTCGCAGCGGCAGGTCATGGCGCTGCTGGCCGACAGCAAACATCCGGATACGATGTACGCCGGGGTCATCAACGACAAGCTTTATGGCGGTGTCTTCGTGACCCACGATGGCGGCCTGAACTGGGACCAGCGCAGCGCCGGACTCGACGGGCGTGACGTCTTCAGTCTTGGCGAATCCACCGATGGCGAAATCTTCGCGGGCACCAATCGCGGGTTGTTCCGCTTACGCGGCGCGAGTTGGCAGCCGGAAAACCAAGTGGTGAATGAGCGGACCCGAACCGTCTACGTGAAGCGGCATGGCAAGCGCGTGAAGCAGACCATCCGCGAAGGCATCCGCAGATCGACCATCGATTCCCGTGTGAACGCTCTTTCGCTGAATGGTCCCGTGTGGTTTGCCGCAACATCAGACGGCGTCTATCGCAGCACGAACCAGGGAAAGACCTGGATGGGGCCGTCTCCGGACGAGTCCGGCTATCGCTTTGTGGATGCGCATGACGGCGTGGTGTTCGCGGCAAGCAGACTGTCGCTGCGTCTTTCCGAAGACCACGGCGAGAATTGGAAGCCGGTGGTGCTGCCCGCTGGCCTCAGTTCCGTGGAGGCCCTGGCGGCCACTCCTGCCGGTGTCCTTTGGGTAGGCGGACGGCAGGGCGCTTTCTACAGCGACGACCACGGACAATCCTGGCACGGATTGGCCAACCTGCCGGTGCGTGACATCGACAACATCGATTACGACCCGGCGCTGGGGAAGGTCGTCCTTGCGTCCCAGGATTCCAACCTTATCTTCGCGCTGAACTCCGACAACAAATCGTGGCACTGGTGGAACACTGGCTGGAAGGTGCGGATGGTCCACTCGATGAACGGTCATCTGATTGCCGCGTCGCTCTACGATGGAGTGGTAATGCAGCCAACGACGGAGCATGTTGCCGCCACGGAGCAAGCGCGTCGATAACCAGCCTCACATCCGGCCGGCGGCGCGTGAAGACCTTGACGCCCTCTTTGCGTTGGACCAGACGTGCTTCCGGCCGGGTATCGCATACTCCAAAACCGAGCTGCGGTACTTCCTCTTCCATCCGCGCTCAATTTCCGTAGTTGCGGAAGACGGCGGCAGCATCGCCGGCTTTGCCATTGTGGAATTTCTGCTTGAGGAAGGACGCCGCATCGGACACGTCATTACCATTGACGTGCCTGCTGCGCTCCGCAGAACCGGGGTGGGGAGACTGCTGATGGACGCGCTGCTCGATTCCTGCCGTGAATCGGAAGCCGCCGCGGTGCGCCTTGAGGTGGCTGTCGATAATGAAGCCGCCATCGCGTTCTACCAGCGGCTTGGCTTTACGCAGATGGGCCGCATGCGCGGCTACTACATGGGCAAACTGGACGCCCTGACCATGAGGCTGGCGCTTCAGGGATGATCGGCTCCTGTCGCGGCCACTTTCGCCTTCAACGAATCGCGTTTCTCAGGAGTCATGGGGCCATCTGACCGCCAGAGAACTCGGCCCTGTTTGTCGACCAGAAGCACGGAAATTTCCCTTTCGGTGGAAATCTGCAGACTGTGCCGGAAATGGTCCTTGTCCACATAGAGCGGGACGATCCACGGCCATCTTTCGGGATCGGTGTCGTCGCTGCGCATGGAGGAGTTGTCCCACCACCGGAAGACAAAGTTTTCGCTGTCCGAGACCGGCATCCGGTACCAGCGAAAATTTGAATTGATGTGCTGGAGCGCCTCGGCCACCGGCATCCATGAGTCAACCTGCTTCTGCTGTTCGGGCCGGAAAGAGATGAGCAGCAGATTAAGCTGGCCGGCGAAATCTCCCGGCAGGTTGAGTTTATTTTTGGCGAGGTTATAAGCGGTCAGATGCGGAAAAACCGCGGGCTTTGCTGCTGCGTTCTGCGATGCGAAAGCGCCCGGAAGCAGGGAAGCGCAGAGTGCGGCGGTGAGTCCAAGGCGAATAGCCAACTTCAGGGGAAAGGGCAATGAACTGGTCCTGTGTACTGCTATGTGTTCCTGTCGAATGGTAACGCAATTCCGGATGAGGTGAATTATCATCAAACATTGAGGGGAGCATTGCGAAGGATGCCGGAGCCAAGGCCATTTTCGACAGATGATCCGCGGTTGGGACCAATCGCCGCGAAAGTGCTGGCGGGCGAGCGCCTCAGCTTCGATGACGGTCTCGCGCTTTATGGCTCGCCGGACGTGCTGGCGGTTGGATGGCTGGCAAACTTCATTCGCGAGAAGATGCACGGCGACGTCACGTATTTCAACGTGAACCGGCATATCAATCCCACCAACGTCTGCGTGGCAGCTTGCAGGCTGTGCGCGTTCGGACGCAAGAAGGGCGCGGACGGCTCCTACACCATGGCGCTGGAGCAGGCGTGGGAGACGGCGGCCTCGGGCTATTCGGAAGCGGTCACGGAGTTCCACATTGTCGGCGGCCTGCATCCCGACCTCACGCTGGAGTATTTCCTGGACCTGATTCACGGCCTCAAAGAGCGGTTTCCGCAGGTGCATATCAAAGCCTTCACGATGGTGGAGATCGCTTTCCTGGCGCGCCGCGCGAAGCTGTCGATTCCGGCAACGCTGGCCAAGCTGAAGGACGCGGGCGTGGACTCCATGCCCGGCGGCGGCGCGGAGATTTTTGCCGACCGCGTGCGGCACATCATCTGCGACCATAAGATCGACGGCGACGAGTGGCTCGAAACCGCGCGCATGGTGCATGAGGCGGGCCTCAAGTCGAACGCCACCATGCTCTACGGCCACATCGAGAATGACGAAGATCGCGTCGACCATCTGCTGAAGCTGCGTGCTCTGCAGGACGATACGCACGGCTTCCAGACCTTCATCCCGCTGGCGTTTCATCCCGACCACACGCCGCTGGAGCACCTGCCCAAGACCACGGGCCTCACCGACATTCGACAGATCGCGGTTAGCCGTTTGCTGCTGGACAACTTCCCGCACATCAAGGCCTATTGGCAGATGATGACTGCTAAGATCGCGCAGATCGCGCTGCGCTTTGGCGCGGACGACATCGACGGCACTGTGATTGAAGAGAAGATTTACCACGATGCCGGCGCGACCACTCCGCAGGGAATGCGGCGGCAGGAACTGATGCGGCTGATTACGGCGGCGGGACGTGTTCCCGTCGAACGCGACACGCTCTACCGATCCGTGACACGAACAGAAGACACATTCACTGTCGCAGTCTAAGCGTCATTGCGAAACTCCATGCGCCTGCGCGATCTGCGGCGGTGGGGGCTGATTGCGCTTCCTGTTTCGCTTGCTCACCTCGCGAATGGCCACGATCATCAGAGAGACAAAGGTAACGGACACAAGAATCACGGCGGTCCAGCCATGAAGCTGTTCGATCTGCCCATAGAGCAGCGCCAGCCCCACGAACACGAAGAACAGGTGTGCGCAAAAGACCTGAAGCGAGGCCTTGCCCAGCGTGATGAACGGCTCGCGTGAGACGAGCTTTGCCACGTATTTCCTCAGCCAGTAGAAGACCACGGCGAACGAGATGAGGTTGAGGACACGCAACGGGCCAATGCTCCACTTGTCGAGCTGCATTCCGAGCGCCTGCTGCGTCAGGTGCGGGCCGAGCCAGCCGTGGCGCACCCCGATGAAGAAGAGGCAGATGGCCACGCACGCCGCAATCACTGGAGGACGGACGCCCTTGAACGGCACAACCCCGTGCGCCATCTCCGCGCCCAGCCACAGGCCGGCGATCCAGATGGCCTGCCACGCGAACAGGTTGAAGGCCCCGGTCTCCTGTAACGGAATGTGGAGGTGCGTCGCGCTGACAATCCAGTTATGCACCACCTCGCGCAAGCCGAACTGCGCCAGCAGCCATACGGTGAAGCTCACAGCCAGAATCTTCCTCCACCCAAA
>JAICYR010000226.1 GCA_025934135.1 Acidobacteriaceae bacterium
AAGTGGAGTCCGGTGGTGGGCTCGTCGAGGAGGTAGAGGGTGCGTCCGGTCTGGCGCTTGCTGAGTTCGCGGGCGATCTTCATGCGCTGGGCCTCGCCGCCGGAAAGCGTGGTGGCGGACTGGCCGAGACGAATGTAGCCGAGGCCGACATCGACGAGGGTTTGGAGCCTTTGCCGGACCTGAGGGATGTCGGAGAGGACGGGCAGGGCGTCTTCAATGGTGAGGTCGAGGATGTCGGCAATGGAATAGCCGTTGAATTTTACGGCGAGGGTTTCCTGATTGTAACGGCGTCCGTTACATACTTCGCACTGGACGTAGACGTCGGGCAGGAAGTTCATTTCGATGCGGCGCTGGCCGTCGCCCTGGCAGGCCTCGCAGCGTCCACCGGCAACGTTGAAGGAGAAGCGTCCGGCCTTGTAGCCGCGCTCACGCGACTCGGGCAGCATGGCGAAAAGGTCGCGGATGGCGGTGAAGACTCCGGTGTAGGTGGCCGGATTGGAGCGCGGGGTGCGGCCGATGGGGGACTGGTCGATGCGGACGGCCTTGTCCACGTGCTCAAAGCCACGGATGCGCGCGTGCTCGCCGGGTTCTTCGCGAGAGCCGTAGAGGGCCTTGGCGAGGGCGCGGTAGAGGGTGTCGTTGACGAGGGTGGATTTGCCGGAGCCGGAGACGCCGGTGACGACGGTCATGACTCCAAGGGGAAATTTTGCCGTGACGCTGCGCAGGTTGTGGCTCTTCGCGCCTTCAATGGTGATCCACTTGCCGTTGAGCGCGCGAGGGGCGATGCGGTGCTGGATGGAGGCCTCGCCGGAGAGGTAGCGTCCGGTGAGCGAAGCCGGCGCCTTCATGATCTGGGCGGGAGTGCCCTCAGCGACAAGTTCGCCGCCGAGGCGTCCCGCTCCGGGGCCGAGGTCGAGAACGTAGTCGGCGTGGCGGATGGTGTCCTCATCGTGCTCGACGACAAGGACGGTGTTGCCGAGGTCGCGGAGGGATTCGAGCGCGGCGATGAGGCGCAGGTTGTCGCGCTGGTGGAGGCCGATGGAAGGTTCGTCGAGCACGTAGAGAACGCCGCGCAAGCGGGAGCCGATCTGGGTGGCGAGGCGGATGCGCTGGCCTTCGCCTCCGGAGAGCGTAGCGGCGTTGCGCTCCAGAGAAAGATAGCCGAGGCCGACTGCGGTAAGAAATTCCAGCCGCTCGATGATTTCGCGGCGAAGGCGGTCGGCAATGAGGGCCTCGCGGGCGGTGAATTGAAGCGCGCGGGCGGCGGCGAGAGCGCGGTTGAGCGGCAGGGCGGTGAAGTCTGCAATGGACAGGCCGCCGATTTTGACGGCGAGCGACTCGGGGCGGAGGCGGCGTCCCTTGCAGGCCGGGCAGACGGAGGCCGACATGTAGTGCATCATCCACTCGCGGTAAGTGTCGGAGCGGGACTCGTCGAGGTTGTCGCGGAGCCAGGCGAGGATTCCGTGGAAGCCGGTGCGCGGGGCCTCGGATTTGGGCGGGCCGTAGAGCAGAAGTTCCTGCTGCTTGGCGGTGAGCTTCTCGAAGGGCTTCTTGAGGTCGATTTTGTATTTGTCGGCGGCGAGCCGGATGAGGCGGATTAGATATTGCGAGGCGGAGCCGGGGCCGAGCGCGCCGTCGAGCAGGGGCTTGGACCAGTCGTTGATGATCTTGGCCGGATCGAAGTCGTAGATGCTGCCCAAGCCATGGCAATTGGGGCATGCTCCGTAAGCGCTGTTGAAGGAGAAGCTGCGCGGCTCAAGTTTCGGGATATCGAGGCCGCAGTCGGGGCAGGCCATGGAGGAGGAGTAAAGCTGCTCGTCGTGCTGCGTGGCCACCAGCACCAGTCCGTTGGCCATTTGCAGAGCCTTCGAGACGGAGGACTCCAGCGACTTCTCAATGCCGGGCTTGAGCAGGGCGCGGTAAACGACAGCTTCAATGGTGTGGTTCTTGCGCTTGTCCAGGTTGATCGGTTCAGATAGGTCGCGGATTTCTCCATCCACGCGCGCGCGGAAGCCCTGCTGGTCGAGCTTGTCGAGCAGGTCGCGGAATTCGCCTTTGCGACCGCGCACAACCGGGGCGTAGATGGTGACGCGTTCGCCGGGGCCGACGGCGAGAATGCGCTCCACGATCTGCTCGGCGGACTGGCGGGAAATCTGGCGTCCGCAATTAGGACAGTGCGGCGTTCCGACGGACGCGTAGAGCAGGCGCAGGTAGTCGTAGATTTCGGTGATGGTGCCGACGGTGGAGCGGGGGCTGCGGCTGGTGGTCTTCTGCTCAATGGAGATCGCGGGGCTAAGTCCCTCGATGGAGTCAACGTCGGGGCGCTCAACCTGGTCTAAGAATTGGCGCGCATATGCCGATAGAGTCTCCACGTAGCGACGCTGGCCCTCGGCGTAGATGGTGTCAAAGGCGAGCGAGGATTTGCCGGAGCCGGAGAGTCCGGTGACGACGGTCAGGGTGTTGCGCGGAATATGGACGCTGATGTCGCGAAGATTATGCTGACGCGCGCCGCGCACGGTGATGTGGGTGATGGACATTAGAGCGGTTTCAGAATTTGTGTAGCCGTTTTTAAATTGTTACAGGGTGACCTTTTCTTAAGGAAAAAGGCCACTTGAGGGTAGCGGCTTCAGGAAATAACTCATTCTGAAACCGCTGTGAATTGGCGAAGAATCACGAGCAATGGCTGGAACGTCGAGTGCAAGTCTATGAGAGTGCCGAACGAGCGGGCGCAATCCTCTACCCGTATCTTATTAGGCAATAGAAATGCGGGTCAACGCGCGAAATTGGCTTTTGCCGCGTGGGAATTGGTGGCATCGTAGAAAAGGCGGGATTATCCCGAAAAGCGAGACGAGATTTTAATGCAGGATGCAATGAATTTACTGATGTTGGTTTGCGCGAGCGTGGCTGCCATGGCTTTTGGAGTGCTGGCGGCATACGGAATCTGCCGCGCCGCATTCGCCGCCCTGCGGATTCACGCGCGCTCGGTCGCGGGAACGGCGATCAGCGTTTCTGCGGTTGGAGTTCAGAAATAAAGGGGACGGGGCTCAGAAACCAGGGACCAGAAAGACAACGGCCAGCGAGAGTGCAGGCCGATTTTTATTGCTTCCCCACATCTCAAAATTGAGACCTTCGGCAAGCACAGGCAGGCTTTGGAGCACCCACAGTGAAGTGGAAATGAAAAGCCTCGCCTGATGGTTCAGGCAAGGCTTTGGTGTGTTTGATAGATTGCTCTCCCATCCTTCGCGCACAAGACGCGCGAAGGATGGGGCACCCAAAACACGCCTGGGTCAGCTATAGAGCAGGACTCCTTCGGAGCGCTCCGCGCCTTCCTGCGCGACGGGGCGGTAGAAGAGCTGGTTGTTTTCCAGATAGACCTCGAGGAACGCGGGCCGATCGGGAAATGCTCCGGAGATCAGCGCCTCGGAGAGCGGGTCTTCGACATACCGTTGCAGTGCGCGGCGCAGCGGACGCGCTCCGTAGCTGCGGTCGGTCATGGTCTTGTCGAGGATCCACTTCTTGGCGTCGTGCGTGACCGAAATAGTAATTGCCTTGGACACGAGGTTGGCGTTGAGCTGCGACAGCAGCAGCTCGATGATCTGGATGAGGTCCGCATCCGTGAGCGACTGGAACAGAATGATCTCGTCGATACGGTTGAGGAACTCGGGGTTGAAGGTGCGCTTGACCTCGCCCTTGACCAGGTCTTCGATTTTTTCCATCACCATGTCTTCACGGTCGCTCTGGAAGCCGAGGCCCTGCTTGCGCTGCAGGTGCCGCGCCCCAATGTTTGAGGTCATGATGACGATGGTGTTCTTGAAGTCCACGGTGTTGCCGAGGCCGTCGGTCAACTGGCCGTCCTCAAAGACCTGCAACAGGATGTTGAACACATCCGGATGGGCCTTTTCGATTTCGTCCAGCAACACGACGGAGTAGGGCGAACGCTTGACGCGCTCGGTGAGCTGTCCGCCTTCCTCGTAGCCAACGTATCCCGGAGGCGAGCCGATGAGTTTGGAGACCGAATGCTTCTCCATGAACTCCGACATATCGAAGCGGATGAGCGCTTTTTCCGACCCGAAGAGAAATTGGGCCAGGGTGCGGGCCATTTCCGTCTTGCCGACGCCGGTGGGGCCGAGGAAGAGGAATGAGCCGATAGGCCGCGTGGGCGACTTGAGGCCGGCCCGCGAGCGGCGAATGGCCCGCGCCAGCGCGGAGATCGCCTTGTCCTGCGAGATGACGCGCTTGTGCAGCTCTTCTTCCACGCGCAGGAGTTTCTGGGTTTCTTCTTCCTTGATGGAAGTAACGGGCACGCCGGTCCAGCGGCTCACCACGTCCTCAATGTCTTCGCGCCCG
>JAICYR010000283.1 GCA_025934135.1 Acidobacteriaceae bacterium
AACCCGCCGACGGAAACGGCGCCAAACCCGCTGCGGGAGCTCCCATCCCAGCTCCGGCCCTTACCGCCTCCACTTCCGCTCCCGTCGCTACTCCGGCCGCCACCACTCCAGCTTCCGCCACTCCGGGCCAGGTCGCGCCGGCATCCTACAACGCAGCCGCGCCCCCGAAGCCCGTCTCCGCGACTTTCCCGCCGCAAGCCGCCGCTTCCATCATGGTCCAGATCGCCGCCGTCTCGCGTCCCGAGGACGCCACCGTTCTCGTCTCCGCCCTCAAAGGCCTCGGCTATAATGCCTCCGTGCGCAGCGAGCCTACGGACAAGCTCTTTCACGTCCAGGTCGGCCCCTTCGCCACCCGAGACGAAGCCATGGCCATGCGCGCCAAGCTCATCAACGACGGCTACAACGCCATCCTGAAATAGTCTCCGGGTGGCCCACACAAGCTGCTTTTGCTTGTGTGGGGGACAAACATCCCTACTCAATCGCAGCTTGAGCCGAGAACACAGCGCAACTCTCCTCTTCTCCCGGCCATCTAACCTGCCTTAAGCCTGATGCACGATGAGAAGCCTCAATCTGGCTCCCAAAGCGCGTGGGGAGATCGCATTCGCGCGCTGCGAAACGTGCCCGCCGTCCTTCGCATTCTCTGGGAGTCCGGACGCGCCGTCGTCACCTGGGGCCTTATCTTCCGCGTCGTCGTTCCGGCGCTCGGTCTGCTCATCGCCATCGTGGCCGCAAAAATCGTCACTGGCGTCGATCGCGCGCTTCGCCACCAGACCCAGTTTCCTTATTTCTGGTGGTTGGTGCTTGCCGAAGTTGGTCTCGCGCTCCTTACCGGGGTATTCAGCCGCGTTATTGACTACTGCGACCAGTTGCTCGCCGACCGCTACACCTATTACGTCAGCGTAAAGGTCATGCAGCAAGCCGCTCAGCTTGACCTCACCACCTACGAAAACCCTGAGTACTATGACCGTCTCGAACGCGCCCGGGTGCAAGCCACCGACCGCCTCGTCCTCATCCAGCAGATGGGTCGACTGTTCCAGCAAATCATCCTGACCCTCATCTGGAGCGCCGTCCTCATCTACCGCTCGCCTTTGATGATCATCCCGCTCCTCGCCGGCGTGCTGCCGTCCTTCTTCGGCGAGACCCACTTCGCCTTTCTCGGCTATGCGAAAAATTTTGGCCAGACCCCCGCCAAGCGCCAGATGGATTATCTGCGCCAGGTGGGTGGAAGCAAAGAGGCAGCCAAGGAACTCAAGCTTTTCAACCTCAGCGGCTATCTCACCGAACGCTTCAAGTCGCTTTCCCAAAAAATCTACGATCAGGATGTCGGGTTCAACCGCCGGAAACTGCTCTGGGGCGGACTGCTTTCGCTCATCAGCACCTGCGGTTATTACGGCGCGTACATATTCGCCATTTACGAAGCGATTACCGGACATTATCCAACCATTGGCGCCTTCACTCTTGTCACGGTGGCCATCCAGCAGGCGCAAAGCAACTTCCAGCAGGCCTTTTCCACCGCTTCCGGAATCGCCGACCAGGCCCTTTTCCTCACCGACCTCATCGCATTCTTTGAGATGAAGCCCACCGTGCAGTCCAAGCCCAACGCGCTGCCCGCGCCGCGTCCCATCGTCAAAGGATTCGAGTTCCGCGACGTCTCCTTCGCCTATCCCGGAACCGAGCGCCGCGTCCTCAAGCATTTCAACTTCACCCTGAAGCCCGGCGAGCGCATCGCCCTCATTGGAGAAAACGGCCAGGGCAAGACCACCGTCGTCAAGCTCATCACCCGCCTCTACGACCCCACCGAGGGCCAGATTCTGCTCGACGGCGTGGATCTTCGCGACTACGACCTCGAAGACCTGCACCAGGAAATCGGCGTCATCTTTCAGGACTTCATGCGCTACGAAATGACCGCGCGCGAAAACATCGCCATTGGCCGCGTCGAGCTTCCCCACAGCGAGCAGGAAATCGAGTCCGCTGCTCACAAAAGCCTTGCTGAAGGAGTCATCGAAAAAATGCCCGCCCGCTACGACCAGATGCTGGGCCGCCGCTTCGAGGGCGGAGTCGATCTTTCCGGCGGCGAATGGCAGAAGATCGCCCTCGCCCGCGCCTACCTCCGCGACGCCCAGCTACTCGTGCTCGACGAACCCACCGCCGCCCTCGACGCCAAGAGCGAGCTTGAGGTCTTCCAGCGCTTCGCCGAGCTGACCGAAGGGAAAATGGCCCTGCTCATTTCGCACCGCTTCTCCACCGTGCGCATGGCCGACCGCATCGTTGTTCTTGATGGCGGCCAGCTTGTAGAAGAGGGCACGCATCAGCAGTTAATGGCGCTGGGCGGGCGCTACGCCGCCATGTTTGAAATGCAGGCCGCGAGCTACCGGTAAATGGAGGTCATGACGTTTCAGGTTCCCGAGATCGATCAGAAGATTTTCGACGAAGTCGGCTTCCGCCCCGACGCCCTCG
>JAICYR010000030.1 GCA_025934135.1 Acidobacteriaceae bacterium
GCGGTGTCCAGTGATGAAGGTGGGCGCGAGGTGCTGCAGGTAGAGGACAAAAGTTGTGGGGTAGATGGCCATGTCAAAGACAGAGGAAGCGAGGGAGAGCCATGCCTCCTGAAAGCCCCAGAATGGCCCGAGGGCGCGGCGGACCCAGGCGTAGAAGCCGCCTTCTTCGGGGACGGCGGAGGCGAGTTCGCAGAGCATGAGCGCGGTGGGAAAGCTCCAGAGAAATGGAAGGATGAGGAGGAGCAGAAGCGCGGGGCCGTAGCCTCCGAAGCCGATGATGTCCTCGATGTCGTAGGGGCCTCCCGAGACCATGAAGTAGGTGGCGGCGAGCAGGGGCAGCAGACGGAGCTTGCGCGCAGTGCTGGCTTGCCGGCGGGAGGATTTCTCTACCTGGGCCATTTTTGTATGGAGACTATCTTACCGGGATTGCCCCGGCTATCAACCGTAGTCTCGCCGCGAGGGATTGTTCAACTTGGCCTCGGTGGCCCATAGTCCCGCGCTCGGAGTGCTGATGTAGAAGACCTCTTCGCCGTCCGGCATGGTATTCCAGCCTTCCTTCATCTTCGCGGGATCGTACCGCTTCTGCGCCTCGGCGAGATCGGCATACTGGTAGCCAACGGACTCGATCTCCTTGCGAGTGAGGTGGCCGGGAGCATAGGTGATGCTGAAACGTCCTTCGCTGGAGCCGTGAATAAGGTGCGCCACGCCGTGCGGAATCGCCTGCATGTCGGCCTCTGTGCGATAGAGGCGCAGGGTGCGCTCCGTGCCCTTGTAGCCGTATTTGCGGATGAGCGCGTCCACCTCGGGCTGCTCGCCAAAGCGTTCGACGCCGGGGGCCAGGATCAGCAGTTCGCCTCCGTCGGCAATGGCCATGCGCGTGCGGTAGACGGCCTTGTTGGCAACCCAGGTTGCGCGGAACTCGTCCGCCTGCATAACTGCAACGACCTTGCGTATGGGCTTGTCGAAGACCGTGATGTTTTGCGCGCGCGACCGCCTGGCTGCTTCCAGATACGTCTCCAGATCGTCGCCAATGTACAGCCCGCTGGTCACGAGCCGGTTCTGAGGATCACGCTGCATCACGATCTGAAAGTAGACGTCGGGCAGGTGCTTCAGCATCTCGTCTTCAGCCTGGTTGTAGCAGGCGCGCAGCGGAGTAATCAGGCAGCCGAGGTTGTTCTCGATTCCATAGACTGCCGCAGCGATGTGCGACGCGCAGATCGTGTCTTTGCCGCCGAGGCCGATGAAGTAGTTCTTGTTATGGTTGGCAAAGCCCAACACCTCATGCGGAACCACATGGCCGAGATTCACGATCAGGTCCCACGGCTCGTCCATCAGCGTGGAATTAATATCGACGGGAATCTCCCAGTCGGCGGCGCCGCCGGTCGTCTCCTTCACCCTTGACGCGGGAATGGTCCCGACGTGCGACACGCCGCCGCGCCAGTCGTGCGGCAGGATGATGTCGTTCGGTATCGATCCGAACATCCACTTGTTCTCGGCTTCTGTATGCGGCCGATGCTGGCCCAGCGTGGGGATGACGCGCACGTGCGCCTCCGGCTCGCGCCGCATTACTTCCTGGTAGACCCACTCCGTGACTTTGCCAACTCCGGAGTGCGCCCGCGTGAGGTCCGGCGGCAACAGCAGCACCCGCTTCAGCCTGGGGCCAATTCGTTTCTGAGCTTCCTCCACGAGCCGCACCGCTGCGGCTTTGATTTCGTTTTCCGGAATGGCGTCCGCTTCAATCCTGAACCAGGGCATTCTGCTCCTTCCTTTGTTGTTGGGCCGAACGTGAGCGCCGTCAGGCTTCCGCTTCGGCTATGTCCACTTTTCTGAGCTTGGGCGCCAGCACCACCACGAACAGCAGAGCCAACAGGTACGTGCTGGACGCGATGATGAACAGGCTCTTGTAGCTATGCGTCCGCTGCAACACGTGTCCGGCGTAGAAGGCGATCAGGAATCCGCCCACCGAACCGGCCATGCTGCCAATACCCGTAACCGATCCCACCGCGCTGCGCGGGAACATGTCCGAAACGGTGGTGAACAGGTTTGCCGACCAGCCCTGATGCGCGCCCGCCGCAATGCCCAGCAGCACAATCGCAGCCCACTCCGATTGCAGATGACTGATGGTGAACACCGGAACCACAAGGCACGCGCAAAGCAACATGGCCGACAGCCGCGCGCCTTCCGCCGAAAGCCCAAGCTTGCGGAACGGTGCCGGCAACCAGCCTCCGCCAATGCTGCCCACAGCGGACATGTTGTAGATAAGGATGATCGGCAGGCCGAGGTGCGACAGGTCCAGATGGTACCGCTGCGTGAAGTACGACGGCAGCCAGAACAGATAAAACCACCAGACAGGGTCCGTCAGGAACTTCGCGATTGAGAAGGCCCACGTCTGCCGATAGCTAAGCAGCTTGACCCACGGCGTGCTCGGCCCCATCTGCACTGCTGCATCTTTGTAGATGTGGCGCAGCTCGCGCTTGGTCATCGAGGGATGGTCCGTAGGCTTGCGGTAGAACCGCCACCACCACAGAATCCACAGCGCGCTGAAGATGCCGGTGGTGAGAAATGCCGCCCGCCACCCGAACTTGATCGTCACCCAGGGCACGACCAGTGGAGCCAGAATGGCACCCACGTTTGCGCCGGAGTTAAAGATGCCGGTGGCCAGCGATCGCTCTTTCTGCGGAAACCACTCGGCCACGGTTTTTATGGCTGCGGGAAAGTTGCCCGACTCGCCAATGCCGAGGCAGAAGCGCGCGATTCCGAACTCAAAGGCCGAGTTTGCCAGCGCATGGCCCATTGCCGAAAGGCTCCAGATCCCCATGATGAGGATGTAGCCGATTCGCGTGCCGATGCGGTCCACCAGCCGCCCGATGCCCAGCAGACCAATGGCGTAGGCGGCCTGGAAAGCATCGACGATGTAGCCGTAGTTGATCTCCGTGAGGCCGATGGTGTGCGCCAGCGTCGGCTTCAGCAGCGAGATGACCTGCCGGTCCATGTAGTTGATCGAGGTCGCGAAGAACAACATCGCGCAGATGGTCCACCGCACGTGGCTCATCCGGTCGTCTGACAAACCCTGCTCTTCGTCCGCCTCTTCCCGCAATGTTGGTTCCATAAAACTCTTCCTGAAGATTTGTTCTAAAGCTTGTAGGCCCGCCGGACCAGGTTGTAGGCCAAGTCGTGAGCGACTTCGCAGGCCTCATCCTCGTCAAGACGATGTTCCGTCACCAGCTTCGCGAGGTATGCGCAGTCCATGCGGCGGGCCACATCGTGCCTTGCCGGAATGGAAAGGAACGCCCGCGTGTCGTCATTGAATCCCACGGTGTTGTAGAAACCGGCCGTCTCCGTGGTTGTCTCGCGGAACCGCCGCATTCCCTCCGGGCTGTCGTAAAACCACCACGGCGGTCCGAGACGCAGACAGGGATAATGCCCGGCAAGCGGCGCCAGTTCCCTGCTGTACGCCGACTCATCGAGCGTGAACAGAATCAGCGTGAAGCCGGCTTCGTTGCCGTAGCGGTCCAGCAGCGGACGAAGCGCGTTCACATAATCGGTCGGCGTGGGAATGTCCGCACCCGTGTCGCGCCCGTACTTCTGGTACACCTGCCGGTTGTGGTTGCGGAAAGCGCCGGGGTGAATCTGCATGACAAGACCATCGCGAACGCTCATGCCTGCCATTTCGGTGAGCATCTGCGCGCGGAAAAGTTCGCGCTGTTCCGCGCTCGCATCACCTTTGAGGATTGCGGCGTAGAGCTTTGCGGCGTCTTCCTTCGATAGGTCTGCCGTGCGCGCGGAGGGATGTCCGTGGTCCGTTGCCGTGCAACCAAGCTCCTTAAATCGCGCTCGCGTCTTTTCCAGCGCGCGCAGATATCCAGCCCAGCTCTCGGTATCCTCTCCCGTCAGCTCGCCAAGCTTGACGACGTTCGCACGAAAGCCATCGAAGTCCGGGTCCACAACAGAGTCGGGCCGGAAGGTCGGCAGAATACGCGCCTTCCATCCCGAGTCGCGAATCGCTTTGTGGTCGCTGAGCGAGTCCAGCGGAGGGTCCGTCGTGGCCAGCACTTCAAGATTGAAGCGTTCGTAAAGGGCGCGCGGCAGAAACTCCGGAGTCTGGAGCTTCTCGGAAATGGTGTCGTAATAATGGTCGGCGTTCTTCGCGGAGAGGCGCTCGTGCAGGCCGAAGAGTTCCTCAAAGGCGTAGTCGAGCCACAGGCGCGTAGGCGTTCCGCGAAACAAGTAATAGTTCTCGGCGAAAATGCGCCACACCTTGCGCGGGTCCTTGATGACGGGCGCGCCGATTTCCAGATCATCGAGCGAAATGCCCTGGCTGTAAAGCATCCGGTATACGTAATGGTCTGGCTGTACAAAGAGCGTGGCCGGGTCGGGGAATGGCCCATTCTTCGCGAACCACGCCGCCTGCGTGTGGCCGTGCGGGCTGACGAGAGGCAGGCCTTTGATTTGTTTATAGAGCTGTCTCGCAACCTTTCGCGTCGCATCGTCAGCGGGAAAAAGGCGGTCCTCATGCAGAAGTTTCATGCTGCCTTTCGGTGCTTTATTGAGGTCTGACCACTCGAATATAGCGGCCCCTCAAGATGTTTGTCGAGCAAGCGCTTTCTCCACGCCTGCCCGCGTGTTTTTCGCGTCTCGCGACTGCGTCGCGTTGTTCTCGGCCCACTGCGCTTCGGCCATTCTCAGGTGCTGCTCCATCAGCCGGCGCGCGTCGGCCGCTTTGCGCGAGCGAATCGCCTTGTAAATTTCGTGGTGCAATTCGGCTGATTCACGCCGGTCCCGGGGACGGCCCACCGCCTTGCGCGCCACGTCATAAAGCGCGGACGTGACGGTCTCCATCAGCGACGCGAGAATGGGATTTCCAGAGGCGCGCGCGATGGTCCGATGAAATCGAAGATCGTGAATCAGATAATCCGTGGGACTGTCGATGGTCGCATACATCTCCGCGATTTCTTCGGCCAGCGCGCCGTGGTCCGATGCCGTGCCGCGCTCGGCGGCCAGCGCGGCAAGCTGACTTTCCAAAACGACTCGCGCTTCGAACATCTGCCAGGGCTGAAACCCGTAGAGCGCGCCCATCACGTTCAACGAGGACTTTCCAAGTTCCGGAGGCCCGTCCGCCACAAACGTGCCCACTCCGTGCCGGACCTTCAGGACGCCCATCGCCGCGAGGTATCCCATCCCCGTTCTCAGACTGGCGCGGCTGATCTTCAGCATCCGCGCAAACTCCCGCTCGGGCGGCACCTGGTCACCGGGCTGCAACAGGCCATCCGCAATCAGCTTCTGGATGTGATTGACCACCTGGACGGTCCGCTGTGTGTGCGACTTTTTCTCGGTCAAATGCGGCATAGGACCGCCTCCCGCTATTGGTTGACTCCGCTGGCCAGGAATCCTCCGTCCACCACAATGGTTTCGCCGGTCACGAAGGATGCCGCATCCGAAGCCAGATACAGGACCGCCCCCACCACTTCTTCGGTTTTGCCGAAGCGGTCCATCGGGGTCCTCATGCGGAGTTCCTTGCCACGTGGCGTGTTGTCCAGCAGATCGGCATTGAGCGCGGTGCGGAAAACACCCGGAGCGACGGCATTCACGGTCACGCCGCGCTTCGACCATTCGACCGCCAGCGAGCGCGTGAGGGACACCACTCCGGCCTTGCTGGCAGCGTAAGCCGCCACTTCGCTGAGCGCGACAAAACTGTTGAGTGATGCGATGTTCACGATGCGCCCATAGCCGCGCTCCAGCATGTGCTTGCCGAAAACCTGGCACGAGCGCAGCGTTCCGGTCAGGTTTGTATCGATGATGCTGGTCCATTCCTCTTCCGGCATGGTGAGCGTCGGGGTGCGCTTGATTTTGCCTGCGCAGTTCACCAGAACATCAACTTTACCGAAGCGGTCCAGCGTCGCTCCAAGGAGCCTTTGCAGCGAGGCCCGGTCAGTGATGTCCGATGACAGGCGCAGCGTTTTTCGGCCGCGCTCTTCGATTGCCGCCGCGGTCTCATCCACCTGCTCCTGACGGCGCGCCGAAGCGACAACATCGGCCCCAGCGTCCGCAAGGCCCAGGCTGAGCGCGCGGCCAATGCCGGATGTGCCTCCGATCACCACCGCTGTCTTGCCTACGAAATCAAACAGATTCTTCATGCCGTGGCCCCTTTGCCGTCGCGTCCCAAAAAGACAGGCGCGATGTGGCGCTGGTAGAGGTTCTCCGTTACGTTTTTCGCCACGACTTCCTCATTCGCCTCCAGAAGTTCCAGATACCGGGGCCCCATATGGGCCGCTATTTTGAAGCCCACGTGAAGTAACTGGCGGAGGCTGCTGTTGTATGCCGCGGCACCGGGCACATGCCTCAATGCCGACGTGTATTGTTCGGAAGTCCAGCCGCGAACTTCATCCGGAGTGGGCAGCTTCACCGAATCAATGTCGATCACGCTGGCATAAGGTCCGCAAAGCTCGGCGCGGTGCGCGTAGGCTTCGGCGTAAACATCCTTTGCGAGGACGAGTCCGTCTCCGTCGGCCTCTGCCAGGCCAATCAACTCCTCCAGCCATGTGGTCCCGGCGGTCTTCAAATGCACGCCCGCATCGAAGCGCCGCATCGTTCTGTGAATGGCCGGATAAATCGAGAACTTGTCGCTGCCGGAATGTATGCTCAACTTCAGATTTTCCGGCAGGCCATATTGCTTTACGGCGTGCGCAATCGCGGCCACGTCAAAGGCCATCTCGCACTCAAACTGCGCTGGGTCTCCGACGTAATCCACGCCTTTGTTGAAGCGTCCGCTGAACTTCGGAGCGATGGTCTGGATCGGAATTCCCTCGTCGGCAATCGCCGCGAGGATAATGAGCAGCTCGACCGGGCTCTGCGCACGGTCAGTCTCATCCATCGAAACTTCCGGAATGAAATTTCCCTTGCCTTTGGCGTTCTCGATCTTCCTGTAGACCTGTCCAGCCTGTTTCACAGCCGTTAGGAATTTCGCGGCTGTTTGCCGGATGACCTCCGGCGTAATCTCCAGCGCGTCTTGAACACCTTCCAGCCGCAGCGTTCCGCAGAGTTCAGAATGCCGCTTCACAAAATCATCAAATTGGGCAGAGGGCGCCGGCTGCCCAATGGCGTCCGCGACATCGATGGTGTAAAAGTCGCATGGCGCGAGGAAACGGTCAACGGTATTCAGCGTGATGTGGTCGGCATCGCAAAAGTAAGGCTTGTCCCAATGCAGGGCCTTGACCGCGGCGTCGGCAGCCACCCGGGTCGCCACTGGATCGGAACCGATAATCGTGTGTTCCCGGTTCGATTTATTCCACACCGGGATGATTTCCACGCCATGCTCCAGCGCCTGCACACATGCCTGCAACTGCGCCTTCGCCTGATGCGCAAACCGGTCCCCTGTCCCCACCGAATACTTGCCGAGCCTCAGCCCTTCGCTTGCCACTGCCGTCACTTCCTCCCTGGTTCGACCCACCGCGTTCGAAGCTCAAAACGAGAATACGCGATAGGAACACGCGCTCCTTCACTTGAACTGTTTCGCATTGCGGTCTGACCACTACAATACACCAACCCTACTGGCACACGGCCGTCGTCCCGAATGGCGGGACTCACAACAAGAGCGTCGGGGTTGCGCGCATCCGCAATTTTTTTTATGGAGAGCGCCCGGTTTGCTACATGGATTTTGACCAACCCTTCCTGAAGTTCGCCGCATCCTGATGAGTAAGGTATTAACCAGACAGTAAATGCCGGATCCATGCACGCTTGGTTGGTAAATCCAGACGCTAAATGGAACTTCACTGATGTCCGCAGCCCCTACCGTTCTCCCGATCTTCGACGAAGCCGCTGATGTCGTTATCCTGTCCGATCTCAACCAGCGGATTCATTTGTTCCCTCATCATCTTGCAGACCATTCGGTCGCGCGGTCCGAATCGAGCGATTGGGTTGGCTCCGCGTCGCGCCGCTGTTTTGACTGCGCGATTGCCGCGATGGGCCTGCTCGTGGCCTCTCCCATGATGGCGATCACAGCGCTTCTGGTTTGGATCACGTCTCCTGGGCCGGTCCTTTTCCGCCAGACCCGCGCAGGCCGCTATCGCCAGGCCTTCACGCTTTATAAATTCCGCTCCATGCGCATTTGCGGCGACGCTGGTCCGCCACTCACGGTGGACCGCGATCCGCGTATTACGCCGCTGGGCGCCTTCCTGCGCCGCTACAAGCTCGACGAGCTGCCGCAGCTATGGAATGTGCTGCGGGGCGACCTGAGCCTGGTCGGTCCGCGCCCCAAGCTGCCGCATCTGGAGGCGCTGGAGCTTCCATATCGTCCCGGCGTCACAGGAATCGCGACACTCGCCTTCCGCAACGAGGAAAAGATCCTCTCGGAAGTGCGGGCGCGCCATGTCGAGTCGTTTTATGAGAGCTGCATCAAGCCAAGGAAAGCACATCTTGACCGGCAATACATGAGCAGCGCCACACTGTGGACTGACCTGGGCCTGCTGTGCCGGACAACTTTTTCCTGTCTTATGCGCTCTGACAGCCTCTCTGAAAATGAGACCCGCACTCTCGCGGAATTGGCTGCAGCATGGCCGGAGGCGCCCCCGCAGCCCGCCGAAGACGGCATTTCCGAAGTTGACTGCCTGGCCAGCTACTTCGCCAAAGTCGAGCTGCACGGTGCGCGGTGGCCCGCCGATTATCGAAAGCTCGACAAGACCCTGAAGCGCCATGGCTTTTCCAATTTCATACAGGCTTACGATTCGGCCCACCGCCTGCCCACCGCCCTGTACTTCTCCGTGAACCGCGCTGATGATCTGCGGGCTGTCGCGCGGGTCGTGAAACACTGCGCGGACCGTACCGGGTTCAGGAACAACGTGTTGGGTATAAAGAGCGCTGGCTCACGTTTTTATTCCACGGGAGCGGCCGGCGACCAGGCGGCCTGAAACGGTCTTGCCCTTGCCTTTCAGGCGGTGAACAAGGGGCAAACCCGCCGCCCCGCTCCGCATCGAAAACACTGGCAGTGTGTTCACGCCCGGAGTTGTATCCGCCCGATGATCAAACCTCGCATCCTGCACGTTGGCAAGTTCTACCTACCTTCTCCTGGAGGCATTGAGACCCATGTGCACAATCTCGCTGTGCGGCAGGCCCGCTCCGCCTCTGTGAATGTGGTCGTCGCTAACCGCTTCGCTCACAACGAGGTTTCGGAAATTGAAGGGGTCAGGGTGACACGTCTGGCGCGGGTTGGAACCATCGCCTCGATGCCCATCTGCCCGGCCTTGCGCGGAGCAATCCGCCACTCCCCCGCCGATATCGTGCATATCCATCTGCCCAATCCCGGCTCGGCATGCGCCTTTCTGCTCAGCGGACACTCGGGCAAGCTCATCATTACCCATCACGCCGATACGCTGGGGCGCAAATTTCTTCGCCTGCTCAGTGATCCATTTGTCGAGCGCCTGATGGCGATGGCGAGTTGCATCATCGTGACTTCCAAACGCTATCTGCTGTCCTCGGCGGAGTTGAAGCCGTACCGGGAGAAGTGCCGGGTCATTCCGCTCGGCATTGATTTTGAACACCAGCGACCGGAGGTCGAGGACATTTTCGAATTTCGCCGCCAACATGAAGAGCGCCGAATTTTGGCTATCGGGCGGCTGGTCCCCTACAAGGGGTTTGACGTCCTCATTCGCGCCATGAAGGACATCGACGGGCATCTTGATCTGATTGGAGAAGGCCGCGAGGCCGAAAATCTTGCGGCGCTGATTGAGCAAGAAGGCGTCAGCCACAAGGCCACGATGCATGGATGGGTGGACGACCTGGGGCCCTGGCTCGACCGCGCTTCCATTTTCGTAATGCCTTCGGTGACACGCGCCGAGGCGTTCGGGCTGGTGCAGTTGGAGGCCATGGCGGCGGGCCTTCCCGTCGTCAACACCGATATCGAGTCCGGGGTGCCGGAGGTTTCGGTGAACGGCGAAACCGGCCTGACCGTGCCTCCGGGAGACGTATCGGCCTTGTCCAACGCCATATCCCTGCTGCTTGATCGGCGCGATCTCCGCGAGTCGTTCGGAGTCGCCGCCATGGCCCGTGTCCATTCGGCCTTCTCGGCGGACCGCATGGCCGATCGCACCATGGCGCTCTACCAACACGTTCTGGCCGCCTGAATGATCGTGGAAAGACGCGAAATCCGCACGGCTCCCCCGTCCATTGAGGACGCACCCTACACGGGCACAGCCCGGTCTCGCGGAACAACGCGCGAAGTGTCCATTCTGGATGTGTTGCTCGCGCTTGGCCCGCATAAGCGCGCGATCTTCCTGATTACCGTGGTGGCAGCGATTCTTGGATTCGGCATTTCATGGCTGGTCCGCCCCAGCTATACGGCGCGCATTGTGGTGCTGCCACCGCAGCAGAATAATTCGCTTGCCGCTACGATGATGTCCGAATTAAGTGGCCTTGGCGCGCTCGGCGGACTGGCCGGCAGCAGCTTGGGATTGAAGGACCAGGTTGACCTTTACGCCCAGCTTTTCAAGAGCGAGACCATTCAGGACGGCCTCATCAAGCAGTTCAACTTTCAGCATGTGTATGACAAAAAGTATCTGTCGCAAACGCGCAAAGACCTTGCCAAACACACGAGCATCAAGACGGATCTGAAGAGCAACCTTATCACCATCACGTTTACGGACCACGACGCGAAACGCGCTGCCGCTGTCGCCAATGCCTATGTTGCCCAGTATCGCGATCTCTCACAACAGCTTGCCATCTCCGAGGCATCGCAGCGTCGCGCATTTTTTCAACACCAGATGGTCCAGGCCAAGAATGATCTTGCAAATGCCGAACAGGCCCTCGTCACTACGCAACAGAAGACCGGAATGGTCTCGCTCGACAGCCAGGAGCGCGCGCTGATCGCCTCCGCCGCCGCGCTGCGCGCCCAGATCACTGTGAAAGAGGCGGAAATCCAAAGTATGCAGGCCTACGCGACTCCGGAGAACCCGCAGTTGATCGAGGCCCAGCGCAGCCTGAGTTCCCT
The DNA here is from genome assembly GCA_025934135.1 of Acidobacteriaceae bacterium. Classification (GTDB taxonomy): domain Bacteria; phylum Acidobacteriota; class Terriglobia; order Terriglobales; family Acidobacteriaceae; genus Silvibacterium. The sequence goes on from JAICYR010000030.1 coordinate 10,979, forward strand.
GCAAGGGCAGCTCAACAAAATGGGCGTTGGCGGGGAGACGATTGGCAGCCAGTTTGTTGTTCCGCAGACCAAGGTTCCCAAGGCGGGAATGGAGTATGTTCGCCGGCTGCGCAACGTGAAGTATTACGAGACGATCTTCAATATCCTCGCCCGGCAATATGAGGCGGCCAAGCTCGACGAAGCGCGTGAAGGTCAGTTGATCCAGGTGGTGGACCCGGCGCTGGTGCCGGACCGCAAGAGTTCTCCAAGCCGCCTGCTTTGGACCATCGTGGCGCTGCTCATCGGACTCGCGGCAAGCACAACGTTTTTCCTTTCAAGCGCGGCGGTCCAATGGATGCACGGCGACCCCGAGACTGACCGAAAGCTGATCGCCGTGCGACGACTCTGGTTCCATCGTGGAAAGCGTGCGGCATGAGCACGCACAAAACGGAACCGCTCATGGCAAGCGCATCAGAGAGTGCTGGCGACCGCCGCTTCAATCGCGCCGCGCCGTCTCTGCCTCCGGAGTCGGGCGCGCCCCGCGTCGCGCGCCTCGCCAGAAACGCCATTGCCAACCTGCTCCGGCTGGGGGCCTCCTGGCTGGTTATACTGCTTGTTCCACCTGTGCTCGTGCGCTCCCTCACGCATTCTGAATACGCAACGTGGATGCTTGTCCTCCAGATCGCCGCCTATTCCACGCTTTTTGACAGCGCGCTTCAAATGTCCGTCAGCAGGTTCGTTGCCCGCGCTTTCTGGGCATCCGACTGGGACCTCCTGGGTGAGACCATCAGCAGCATCACTCTGCTGTTCACACTCGCTTCCACAGTTGTCCTCGGCGGAATTGTGGTCCTGGCGCTGGTCATGGGCCACTTCTTTCATTCCATTCCGCCCGCGCTGATGTATCAGGCCAAGTGGTCTCTGATAATCGTGGGAGGCGCGATGGCCATTGTGTTTCCCGCTTCGTCGCTGGCTGGCCTGAGCCTCGGCATTGAGAAGAACCAGGTCAACGCCATCGCGGGAAGCGCCTCCAAGCTGATAGGGGCAGCCGGGACCGTCTGGGCCGCGCTACACCACCAGGGTCTTGTGCGCATGGCCCTTTGGACCAGTCTCGGAATCTTCGTTCAGCCGGCCATTTTTCTGCTCGCCACCATTCGCCAGGACCTGTGGTCTTTCTTTTCTCCGCGTCTCATCCGGATGAAACGAGCCTGGGAGTTCAGCCGCTTCTGCTCCGCCGCTCTGGTTGCGCAGATCAGCGGCCTCTTCATCGCCGGACTCGATCTGCCCATCGTCGCCGCATGGGATTTCTCCAACGCGGGCTATTATGCCATTGCCATCATCGTCAGCAACATGCTCACCGTGCCATACGGAGCGGTGCTTTCCACGCTTGTGCCTATCATCTCCAGCCGCTCCGCGGAGGAGGCGCCGGAGTCGATGGGCCGCGTGACGTTGCGCACAACCCGGCTATCAACCGGGTTGCTACTGTGGATCGCCATTCCCCTCATGGTCGGAATGCCACTGTTTCTGCGCCTCTGGGTTGGCAAGGAATACGCGCTCAACACGCTGCTTCTGGGCGAGGTCCTTTTGGCCGCGAACCTCGTGCGGCTTACTTTAATGCCCTACTCGATGGTGGGCTTCAGCGCAGGGGAGCAGAACAAAATGCTGGTCTCGCCGGGCGTGGAAGCCGCGGTGAATGTCGCCTTCAGCCTGCTGCTGGTCCGCTCCATGGGAGCGGCGGGTGTCGCCGTTGGGACCCTCATCGGCTCGTTCTTCGGGGTTGGACTCCACTTCTGGAACAGCATGGCCTACACGCGCAGCATGTCCTTCAAAAAAACCGAGTTGCTCTTTCAAGGGATTCTGCAGCCCGTCGCCTGGAGTTTGCCCGTCGCCATAGCCTGCGCCGTCCTCTTTTTCCTCACCGGTTCCATCGGCATCAAATTGCTGGTGCTTGCCGCCGCGGTAGTGGCGCTGGCGTTCGTGTTCTGGAAAGCCGTCCTTAAATCGGAAGACCGCACCATGTTCCGCCTCGCGAGCGGACATCTTCTCCCATTCTCTCGCCGCGCCGAGGGGTGAACTGATGGCGATTCTCGCAGTCATGGTCCGCTACAACACGCCTATCGCACAGTCGGACACCGCGAATGGGGTGCGGGACGCGCTCGCTTCCAATCCCATACTCCGGGAAAAGTATCGCTTTCTTATCTGGGACAACAGCCCGAGACGGCTGATGGAATCCGACGTTCCCACGCTTTTTGAATATCGCCATTCCCGACACAATCTCGGGATTTCCGGTGCCTGCAATGGAGCGCTGCAACTTGCGCGCAAGCAGGGACATGCCTGGATGCTCCTTCTCGATCAGGACACGGACGTCACCGCTCCATTTCTGGAAACCATGCTGCGATGGAGCATGGACCTGGCCCTGCGTCGCGAAATCGCCATCGCCGCTCCCACCGTGCGCGTAGGCGACGAGATCGTCTCTCCACGGCAGCACCTCTTCAATCGACATCGCGCCTATCCCAACGCCGCTCCATGTGTTGCGGACGGCGAGCCCTTCGCCATCAACAGCGGGGCGCTGATCAGGACCTCCGCTCTGCACGCTATTGGCGGGTTCAGCCCGGATTTCTGGCTCGACTACTCTGATATGTACGTCTGCCACCAGCTTTACCTGCATGGCTTCAAGATCTGGCGCGCCACGGATGCCGAGCTTCAGCACGAAATGTCCGTGATGGATTACGACCGCCTGATGACTCCATCGCGTTACACAAATTTCTCCTACGCGGAGACCGCCTTCAACGACCTCTACAAGGGCACGCTTGAAAACTGGGTGCAAAACCTTCGCTTGGCCGCGCGCGCCGTGCGCCAGCGCCGAAAATATCAGGACCCGACATTTTCGCGCATCACCCTGGCCCAGCTTTTTTATCGGTTGCGTGTCTCGCGCGCCTCGCGAATCGATCAATGGATGCGCTCCGGCGAGCAGCGGCGCGCCCTCGCAACCCTCCAGGACGCTCTCGATCAGAGATTGGCGGGATGAACATGCTCCAGTTCGATCTCGCCGCTCTCTTCGCGCTCGTGCTGCTCAATTACTGGTTGTGGCGCTCCGTTCTTTACCCGCCTTTCATCTTCTGCTTCATGTGGCTGTTCGTCCTCGCGACCTATCGCATGGATCTCATCGATGTCTACCCAGTTCATGCCAACACGCTCGCCATTGTCATCGGCGGTGCAGCCATTTTTTCCCTCGGCGGGCTGTTCGCCTCACTCACGCCCCGGCCGCTGCTTCGCGTCCACCTGTTTCCGGAGCCGCCTGAGAAGCGGTCCACACTCATTCGCAACATTCTTACCGTAGTGGTTCTGTGCGGAGTTCCGCTCTTCTTCTACGAGGTCGTCAGGATCAGCGAACAAGGCATTGGGGCCAACCTGCTCATGCGCGCCCGGGCCGCTGAGGTGGAAGCCGCGCAGAACGGACAGCAGATCAACTCCTTCCTCCTCGATTATTTTGTGATTGCCTCAACCTTCGTCGCGCTGATGTTCGCTACCGGAAAGCGCGACTGGAAGTTCCGCGTTGTGGTGGTCTGCGCGTTTATCGGCTGCGTCCTGAGCACCGGCCGCACCGGCCTTTTGCTGCTGATTGCTGGCCTCTGCGCCATCCGGCTGCTGCGCCGCCACCAGGAGCGGTTCTGGCAGGCACTCAAGTCTCTGCGCTGGCCCGTGATGCTTTTTGTCGCGCTGTATGTCGCGCTGATCTTTACTAACAAGAACACCAAAGGCATCAGCGGAGGCGTTTCCGGAATCGCTTTTTACTATGTCCTCAGCTACATCGTCGGCCCATTGGCCGCGTTTGACGCGGTGGTGCAGGCACCCGGGAGCTTCGCTCTCGCGACAACCCACGTCTTTGAATTTCCACTTAAGATGGCCGCGGCGTTTCATCTGCTTTCCTACACTGCGCCGCCTAAACTCGACACATTCGTTCAGGTCCCCTTTGCCGCCAACGTTTACACCGCATTCAAGTTTTACTTTCTTGAACTCGGAGTTGGAGGGACCATCGCCGTCATGTTCGTCTTTGGTTTGCTGCATTCCCTGCTTTATCTGAAGGCAAAGCAGGGAGGCCGCCTCAGCACGTTTCTCTATGCCTACTCAATCTATGCCGTCATTATGGTCGTGTTCGATGACGCATACTACGACGTTGGGGTCTATCTCCGCGCATTTCTTTTCGGAGCCGTCTATCTTGCCCTCTGCACATGGTCGTTTCATTGGTTCCCACGCATTCGCTTCCGGCCGCTCCGCATCCTGCCAAACAGCAGGCCCGATACACCGCCTCTCGGGAGCGCTTCCTAGTTACTCGCCATGAAGCCCATCGCCATCAACGGACGCTTCCTCACCCAGCCGGTCACAGGCGTCCAGCGCCACGCGCGCGAGTTGGTCCTGACGCTGGACGCGATGCTCGCTTCCGGCGAACTCCAACGTCCAGCGCAACCGGTGGAGCTTCTGGTTCCACCGGCTGTTCGCGAACGTCCGCGACTCCAGTACATACAACCGCGGCGGGGAGGCCGCTTCAGCGGACACTTATGGGAACAGCTTTCGCTGCATTCCGGCTGCCGGGGCAAGGTGCTGTTCACGCCCTGCGGAGGCGCACCGCTGCTGCACCGCGACCACGTCTTTGTGGTCCCGGATGCGGCGGTCTTCTCCACACCCGACGCCTACACCCGCGCGTACAGATCCTGGTATCGATGGCACAATCGCAGGGCCGGAAAAATCTCCGGACTGCGACTCATCACGGTTTCCGAATTTTCACGAAACGAGCTCGCTCGCTACCTCAAACTCGATCCCGCGAGCATCGCCGTCATTCCGCTGGGGCACGAGCATTTGCTGAACGCGGAGCCACGACCCGAGGTCCTGCAAAAGCTCCAATTGAGTCCGGGCGAATACGTGCTCGCCGTAGGCTCCGCGAATCCAAATAAAAATTTCAAGGGACTGCTGCAGGCGTTCAGCATCCTGCGGCAGAGGCATCCCGACGAGACAAAGCGGATGCGGCTGGTGATTGCCGGGTCGGTCGGCGACCGAATCTTTGCGGAAGCGGTCGGGCAACAGGAAAACGTCGTCCAGACCGGCTACGTGACCGATGGCGAATTGCGCGCGCTGTATGAAAACGCCGCCTGCTTCGTCTTCCCGTCGTTTTATGAAGGATTCGGCCTGCCGCTGCTGGAAGCCATGGCCCTTGGCTGCCCTGCCGTGTCGTCCAACGCCGCGTCGCTACCCGCGCTTGGCGAAGGCGCCGCGCTCTTTTTTGATCCGCACTCGGCGGAGCAGATGGCGAACGCTATCGCACAGGTCCTCACCGATCCGGTTTTCAGAACAGAGCTATCGGAACAAGGAAGGTTGCGTGCCATCCAATTTCGCTGGCGCGAAACGGCGCGGCAAACCTGGGAAATCCTGCTGGCGGCGTCCGGCTCCTGAGCGCTACTTCTCGCGCGCAACTACGAAGTCCGGGACCCACAGCAGCGCCCGCTTGAACTCCGAATCCACAACTCCGGTGAGGGAGGAGCGGGCGGTTTCGGCGTACTGGAAGGCCATGTTCATCGCGTAATCTACCGAGCCGTGCCGGTGCAGAATGGACATAATTTCGGGATGCGTCACCAGATCGAAGTTGCGGGCGGAAAGCACAGTCTGAATCGCTTCCCGCTCCACCGGCGAGCCGTTCTCCAGCGCATGGATGACGGCCAGCGTGGCCTTGCCTTCGCGCAGATCACTGGCCACGGGCTTGCCCAGCGTCTCTTCGGTCGCCGTCAGGTCCAGCACGTCGTCCACAATCTGGAAGGCCATGCCCAGCGCGCGACCGTACTCGCCCATCGCATCTTCGGCTCTGCCGTTCACGCCCGCCAGCACCGAACCCAGCCTCATGGAGACCTCGAACAGGCACGCCGTCTTGCGATAGATCAACGAATTGTAGTCGTCCTCGCCAATCGCCGAGCCGAGCTTCTCCATTTGCAGAAGCTCGCCCTCGACCATCTGCTGCGTGAGGCCGATCAGCAGGTCGAGAATCCGGAAATTCCGCTCGTCGAGCGCGGTTCGAAACGCCTGCATGTAGAGCCAGTCGCCGGCCAGCACGCACTTTGAATTGCCCCAGGCCGTGTTGGCGGAAGGCCGCCCGCGCCGCGTCTCCGCCGCGTCGATAATGTCGTCATGCACCAGCGTGGCGGTATGCACCATCTCCACCACCGCGCCCAGCCGAATCATCGCCTCGCCGGAATAGCCCTGCGACTTGGCTGAAAGCAGCAGCAACGAAGGGCGAATGCGCTTCCCGCCGCCGTCGCGCAGATACTCCGAAATTTCCGTAATTGCCGCGACCGACGAGACCGACTGCGACCCGAACTCGCGCTCAATTGCGAGCAGGTCGTCGTGGAGCAAATCGAAGACCTCCTTCGCCGTCGCTATGGCCAGTGTGCTCACGCCTGCCTTTTAGGATGCCTTTCTTTTAGTTGGAGCGATAGTTCGTGAACTGCAATTCCAATCCGAAATCGTGACCCCGCAGCAAAGCCATTGCCTCTTGTAGAGTATCGCGGTCCTTGCCGCTGATGCGCACCGTATCTCCCTGGATCGACGCCTGCACCTTTTTCTTCGAGTCCTTGATGAGCCGCACAATGTCCTTGGCCTTTTCGACCGGGATGCCCTGTTGCAACGTGATCTTCTGCCGCACACTCGATCCCGCCGCCGGTTCAACCTTGCCGTACTCAAGGTTCTTGAGCGGCACGCCGCGCTTCACAAGCTTCTGTTGCAGAATTTCCACCACGGCCTTTAACTTGTACTCATCCGCCGAGGCAAACTGCAAGGCGTCCTCACCTTCCAGCTTGATCTCCGAATGAGAATTTTTAAGATCGAAGCGCGCGTGGACCTCTTTTGAGGCTTGTTCCACAGCGTTGCGGACCTCCTGCAAATCCACTTTCGATACCACATCAAAGGAATTATCGGCCGCCATTATCCTCTTCCCGCTCTGAGAGATATCCCACTCTCCATCTTAACCTTATATGCGATGCGAAAGGGCGCGCGGCCGCTAACAATAAGAGACCCGCCGAATCGACGGGTCTCATTCGTGCTGCCGCGGGATATCAGTGCTGTCCGTGGCCAGAGGGTGCGGTTGCAGGGCCGTGAAAGGCCGGAGTTGGCGGCGCATGGAATGCCGGAGTCGGTGGAGCATGAAACGCGGGCGTCGGCGGCGCGTGAAATGCCTGCGATGGCGCGCGAAATACCGGCGTTGGCTCGCGTGAGGGTACCCGGACCGGGGCCGGCGAACGGAACACCGGAGTTGGCGCGTGCATGGGCGGGCTAACCACCCCGGGCGCTCGCACCGCTCCCGGCGATGGTGGACGGTCCGTTGTCCTGAATCCCGGATTTGCCCGGTACACGGGCTGGGTCCTCGATGGGTTCTCTACCCGATAGGACCCGATTGCCGGCCTGTACATCGATCCGGCATAGGCATCGCGCATGGGGACCTTCGAGTTCGTCAGTCCCGGGTTCGTGCGCCGCACCGTCGAGCTGAACCCCTCGCCCAGCGGTCCTCCGCGCAATGGGTGAAGCCTCGACACGACCGGAGAAATCGCCTGGCCGTTGTAATCGAGCACTCGCACCGATGTTCGTCTGCCGGCGTTTTTCCCAACGATCTTTATCTGTCGTGTATGGCTCTCGCCGCGGTTCACCGCGATCAGATGCGGACTGCTGAGTACGGGCCCGTGGACCGGATGAAGCCGATGCCGCCCGGGACGATGCACTCCCCGAGGCCGTCGCGGGCATCTGTAACCCGCAGGCATGTTCCGAATTGTGCCATACGGATACCATCCCGTGGCTCCAACTCCACCCCATCCGCAGTTGGACGGGAACCACATCCATCCAAAGCTGCCAAACCAGCTCCATGAACCGCAATGATAGGGCCACCATCCCCAGGAGTAGCCGGAAATCCACGTATATCCAATGCCGCTGTAATAACCCCACGCGCCCAGCCCGTAGGGGTCCCAGTCCGAGCCAACGCCAGAGGGAGACCAGCCCGTTCCGTATCCGGGAACGTCGTACCAGTCGCCGTTCGCGTCCAGATCGCTCCATGCCGGATTGTCAGGCTCATCGAGCCCCGCGCGCGCCTCGGACTCGCTTTCGTCCATCGCCGCGAGCTCCTCGTCACGGTCGGAATTCCACTGGTCCCAGCTATTGGCCGCCACGCTTTGCACCAGTTGGTACTCGTCGGCATTTTGCGGATCCAAGCGCACCGACTGGTCCGTATGCACATCAGCCGACAGATTCTCGTCATTGCTCATATGCACGCTGCCGTGCATCACTGCCAGTTCCACCTCCGGCTGGTCCAGATCAAGCCGGAATATGGTGCTGTCTACTGGAGCAATCACAAGGTTGTTTTGGCCAAACTGGACGGTATATTGCCCAGCGCGCCCGTTCAGTTCGTAATAGGTCAGCCCGGAGTCGGCTTCCACCACCGTCACGGTTTGGCCATCGTCGTCCCGCGACAATTGCTTCAGGGTAATGGAGCTGTTCGGCGCCACACGCGCCACGCTGCCGTCTTCAAACTGCACTTCGACGCGCCCATCCTGGGCCGTCACAAGCTTCATGCCCTCGACCACCGGCATGTTCAGTTCCGCCCGCTGGAACACCGTTTCGCCGTCCTGCAAAACTTTTACGCCGCCCTCAATCGCGCTGATGCGCACGGCGCGGACCTGGCTTTCAGGAGCGGCCTGCTGAAGCGTGGGCTGGTCCGGCGGAGGCGGAGGCGTGGTCGCCTCGTTCTGCGCGAGAGCCGTCGCAGCGATCACAAGACAGAAAAAAAAGGCCACCGTCCGGCCCATCCATCCGAATTTCCTTGTATGGCCTTGCATCGCGCACCTCCCCATGGAAAATACCCTCTACAGGGTATCAACGTGTCAGCTCGCCGAAAAGTTTCGCACGGGCGGAACTTACCTGATGCTCATAGCTGTCGCAAACCTCTCCTATCGAGAGGCAACTGTCGTCTGAAGCAGAGAACGTGCGCGGGCGCGCGCAAGGTCCATTACGGCATTGTCATCCGCAATCGCTTCCAGTTCTGGAGCGATGTTTTCAGTTTCAAGCGCGCGGCCCTCCCGCACAGCCTCCTGGAGCGACTCGAGTTCACTCTCAAGCGAAAGCCGGTCATAGCGGTGCTCCTGCCTGAGGCGATTGCCCACCTGTAGCGTGTAGCCAACAGCCACAAGAGCAGCCGTAATTTGGTTCACATCCTGCTCACGCGAATAATTGAACGTGCAGCTTCCGGAACCATCCGGCCCCGAATAGGCTAGCGTCTTCTTCCCGGTGAAGGCCACGCGCCTGTGCCTGTCCGCGCAATCCGATGCAAAAAAATGGTCTTTGCGGGCGGCCTGGAACAACCGGGAAACAAGCGGGCCCTGAATATGGATGGGCCGATTCACGTGCTGGACCGAGGGGGACTCATAGGTCGCCGTGTAGGCGCCACTGCCGTCTTCGTTGATGTCCAGCGTGTACGCGCGGGGTTGAATCTGCGGGTCTTCAACCGTGAAGCTAACATGCGCGCCAGTCGCAGCCCCGGAGCTCTGCACAAAAGCGCCCCCGGTGAGAACAACTCCGAGCAGAACAGCGGCGATCTTCATCAGACCAGGCATACGAATGTGGCTTAGGCTTAGGAAATAGCTACTCAATACGATAAGCCGCCGCGTGCCTCGAATCAACCTCCTTCATCTAAGACCATAGGAGAACAGAACATGACCCCGAATTCGGCAATCCCATCTTCCGCCGCGCCCGCAGGCGCGATCACGATCGGCGGAGATATGACCGTCCACCGGCTCGGCTACGGAGCCATGCGCCTCACCGGAAAAGGCATCTGGGGACCGCCCGCCGACCGCCACGCAGCCCTCGCCACTCTGCGCCGCGCCGTTGAGCTGGGCGTAAATTTCATCGACACGGCCGACTCCTACGGCCCCAACGCTTCCGAAGAATTAATCTCCGAAGCTCTCACGCCTTACCCATCTGACCTCTTCATTGCCACCAAAGGAGGATGGAAGCGTTCTGGCCCTGGCCAGTGGCTGCACAACGCCAGCCCGCACCATCTGGAGACGGCGGTAGAAGGAAGCCTGAAACGATTGCGCCTCGAACGCATTGACTTGTACCAGCTTCACGCCCCCGATCCCGCCGTCTCGTTCGATGCCTCCATCGAAACCCTGGCCAGAATGCGCGATGCGGGAAAAATTCGTCACATCGGCCTTTCAAACGTCACAAAGGAACATGTGGAGCGGGCCCGCAAGATCGTCCCCATCGCCTCTGTCCAAAACCGCTACAGCTTCTCCGACCGCGAATGGGACTACCTCGTGGACCACTGCGAAGCCGTGGGAATGGCCTTCCTGCCCTGGGGCCCGCTTGCGCAACATCACAAAGCCGATGAGGCCGTGGAAGCAATTGCCGCGACGCGAGGCGTTTCCACCTCCATCATCTCGCTCGCATGGTTGCTGCGCCGCTCGCCCATCATGCTGCCCATTCCCGGAACTTCCTCAATGCAGCATCTCGAAGAAAACATCAGCGCCGCATCCTTCAAACTCACCGACGCGGAATTTGCGATGCTGGGCGCGGTGGTCCCGCAGCCCTTCAGCCTGCGTTGACACGCCACTCGTCAATGGCCCGCCGAATCGCTTCCGGAGCGAGGTTGCTGCACCGCATCTTGTATTCGGGAATCCCGCCCAGCGCGTCGGCCACCGCCTGCTCCGTAATGTTGTAAGCCTCGTCCACCGGCCTGCCCAGCACCATCTCCGTCGCCATGGACGAACAGGCAATGGCCACCGCGCAACCCATGCACTTGAACTTCGCATCCGCGACCATGCTGTTTTCAATGCGCAGCGTAATCAGCACCGTGTCGCCATCAAAAGCGCTCTTGACCAGCGCCTTGCCCGAAGGCTCGGCCACACTGCCCACGTTGCGCGGGTGGGCGTAATGATCGCGGACCAGTTCGCTATACACGGCTCCCTCTTCTTGAGCCTACCGCAGCCGAAGCATACGATGAAACGAGGCTGAACTCATGTCTCCCGATTTCTACAGCAAAGCCGCCGAACTCGCCGCCCATGCTGAGTCATTTGCGATTGCCACGGTCATTCGCGTAGAAGGGTCCTCTTCCGCCGCGCGGGGATCGAAGGCGCTCATCGATTCCTCCGGCAAGCTGCTGGCTGGCTGGGTTGGCGGAGGCTGCGCCGAAAGCGCTGTTCGCAGTGAGGCCCTCAAGTCACTCGAAAGCGGCGCGCCGCGCACCATTACGCTCGATATGACCGACGAGCAACTCGGCATTGGAATGCCTTGCGGAGGAACCATGGACATCTTCATCGAGCCCGTTCTGCCCCGCCCCGAACTGCTCATCGTGGGCCACGGACGCATTGCCGAAACGCTCTCCGCGCTGGCCCACCTGATGGGCTTCGCCATCACGGTCAACGACCCCGCCGCCGACCAGGCCGCTTTTCCGCAGGCGGAAAAAATCGTGACCGAGGATTTCGACCTTACCGAAACACCCATCGGCCCAAAAACTTTTGTCGTGATCGCCACGCAGCACAAGCGCGACCACCTCTGGCTGCAAAAGGCCCTTGAAGGCAGCGCCACCTATGTGGCGCTCATCGCCAGCCGCCACCGCGCCGCTCTCGTCTTTGAATATCTGCGCGAAGCCGGTGTGCCGGAAGAGAAAATCGCGACCGTCCACTCTCCCGCCGGACTCAACCTGGGCGCAGCCACTCCCGAGGAAATTGCCCTCAGCGTCATCAGCCAGATGGTCGCGCTGCGCCGCGGGCATCTCCACGAAGCGGCCGAACTCCAACCAGGACGAGACGTCGACGCCATCATCCGCCGATGCGAAGTGGAAAGCATCGCCGGATAATTCAGCCTGTCTGAGTGGGGAACAGCCGCTCGTAATCTTCCCGGCTGTCGATGTCCGCCAGAATCCCCGGATCGTTTACGTTCACCCGCAGCATTCCATCCGCGTGCTGCGCAAAAATTGCGCGGCAGCCCACGTCTCCTTCCATCGCCATCGCTTCCGCAAACACAGACCTGTCCAGCAGCACGGGATTTCCCCGCGAGCCTTGGTAGAACGGGACCACGATCTCCGCATCCGACCCACAATACCGCTCCACAATTTCGTTCATCGTCTCCGGACGAACCAACGGCTGGTCGGCCAAAACGATCAATGCCGCATCCGATTCCGGACTTACCGCCGCCAGTCCCGCTCGCAGCGAGCTCGCCATCCCGCTCGCATGATCTTGGTTGACAACGACCCGCAGGCCATCGAGCAGCGCCGCTGGTAGCTCCCGCCGGATTTCATCCGCCGAAAACCCCAGCACCAGCAATGCTTCATCCACCCGGCTCGCGCGAAGATTTTCGAGAGTGCGCTCCAGCACGGTTCTTCCGTCCACGCGCAGCAGTTGCTTGGCCTCGCCCATGCGCACAGAACGCCCCGCCGCCAGCACCACCGCGCTTACCCGGCATGAATCCCGCTTCATGGCACACGCCTCCGGGCCTTGACCAGCTTCAGGTCCCACGCCAGCGGACATTCCTCGCACTTCGGAACCCTCCGGCAGTGCCGCTTGCCCAACTCCACAATGACAGCGTGAAATTCATTGCAGTGCGCGGCCCGCTCCGCGTATGGCTCCGCCGCGAATGCCGCTTCGCCGAGCGCCTGAATCTCGGCGTACTTGGCCTTCTCGTCGAGCAGCCCGTGCCGTGTCACAACGCGCCTCAAATACTCATCCACCACAATCGCGGGATGCCCCAGCGCATACAGCAGAATCGCGTCCGCCGTCTCCGGCCCCACCCCAGGAAGCGCCAGCAGCCGCTCCCGCGCGATCTCCGGGTCCTCCGCCGCAAGCCGCTCCAATGAGCCGCTATATTCCTGGTCCAGAAATGCGACAAATGCTTTGATCGCGGCGGCCTTCCGCACCATGTATCCCGAAGGCCGGACGAGGTCCCGTAACTCAGCTTCCGGCAGCGCGCGAATCGCTTCCACGCGCAGCAGATCCCGCGCGGCAAGGTTGGCGATCGACCGCTCTACGGAAGTCCACGCCGTGTTCTGCGTCAGATACGCGCCAATCACAACTTCAAAAGGGGTCTTTGCCGGCCACCACTGCTGCGGACCATACGCTTCGACCAGCCGCGAATAGAATCCGCGCAACCGGCGCGCCGCATCTCCCGTGCGAGGCGGCTTAGCGCGCGAGCGCGAGGTTGGTGCTGAGCGAGGAGCCATCTTGCTTCATCTTAGTCTGCTCCATCGGCGGAAGTTTCGGCGGCTTGCTGATTTGCGGCAGCACCACAATATCTACGCGCCGGTTCTCGCTGCGGCCCTCGGCGGTCGCATTGCTGGCTACCGGATGAAACTCCGCGTACCCCGAGGCCGAAAGCCGCGACGGCTCAAACCCGTGCCGCTCAATAAACAGCCGCGCCAGCGTTGAGGCGCGCGCCGTGGAAAGCTCCCAGTTGGAATCGAACCGGCTGGTGTGGATCGGCACATTGTCCGTGTGCCCTTCAATGCGAATGTCGTAGGGCGTGCTCTTCAGCGTATCGGCAATCACGTCCAAACTCGGCATCGAGGCCACATGGGGCGCGGCCGATCCGCTGTCATAGAACCCCGCCTCGCGCAGCGAAATCACCAGCCCGTCATGCCCAATGTGCATCGCCACGGTATGCTCGGCAATCTGGTTGGAAAGCTTGCCTTGCAACTCGCGCTGCAGCCGTTCCATGTCGTGCTTCACCGCCGGCGACGCAGCGAGTTCCTCGCCCAGCACAACATTCACCGGAGTAGCCGCCGAGTCCGTTGATACCGCGAACCCCTTGGCCTTGGGATCGATCTTTGATGGCGCGAACAGCCCAAGCGTCCGAAACGCATGGTCGATTGCCTGCGAGACCGCGGCCTCTTTCTTCTTGTCCGCCTGCGCCGTCGCAAAGAGGACGACGAAGAACGCAAACATCAGAGTGATGAAGTCCGCATACGACACAAGCCACCGCTCATGGCTGCTATGTGTCTTCTTTCTGCGCCTTCGCCTCATGCCGCCGCTTCCTTTTTCGCTTCAACCGGCTTGCTCTCCATCTCCGGAATCGAATCAAGAAAGCCCGTCAGCTTGATCTCAAGAATGCGCGGGTTCATGCCCTCCAGAATGGACACAACGCCTTCCAGCATCATCTCCTTGCGGGACATCTCCTGCTGCGCGCGAAGCCGAAGCTTGCCAGCCGCCGGAAGAAAAAACAGATTGGCCGCGGCCACTCCGTAAATGGTGGCCACAAACGCCACGGCAATGCCCCGCCCCACTTCGCTAATGTGGTCCAAATGCTGCATCACCTGAATCAACCCCAGCACCGCGCCAATGATTCCAATGGTCGGAGAAAACCCTCCCGCCGACTCGAACACCGCCGGAATCTTTTCCTCAATCTCCTCCTGCGCGTCCATTTGCAGTTCCATAATGCGGCGCAACTCGCCTGGCTCCGTGCCGTCCACAGCCAACATCAACGCCTGCTTCAGGAAAGGGTCTTCAATCGAAGCCAGGTCCTCGTCCAAAGAAATGATTCCGCTCCGCCGCGCCTTGTTTGCGAAGCCCACCAGTTGCTCCACCGCGGCTTCGCCCGTCTCTTCGCGATAGAAAAATACCGTCGTCAGCCCGCGCGCCGCCGCCAGCACCGTCCCGGTCGGAAACTGCAACATGACCGCGCCCAGCGTGCCGCCAAACACAATCATGGCTGCCGTCGGCTGCAACACCTGGCCAATGTGTCCGCCCTCGAGCAGCAGCCCGGCCACAATGCCAACCATCGCGACCAACACCCCCAGCCAGCTTCCGTTGTCCATCGCTCGCGTCATCGTGCTGCCCTGCGCCTCCGCCGCGCCAGCCCGGCACTCTCATCGTCGGCATCCGGATCATAGGCGTGCTCCATCGCCTCGGCCCTGGCGTTTTTTGAGACAACCGCCCGCAGCGCTGCTCCCACGGCAAAGCCTTCCGTCTGCATCCGGCCCGCTTCGGCAATGGTCCGCGCACGGAAGGCCAGCATCCGTTCGGAGACCTCGGTCACGCTCTCCGCAACCAGCATCTTTTCTCCCGTCACCATTGTCAGCAGTGTGTCCGGAGCAGCCTCCGCAAACTGGATCAAATCCCCGTTCACGGCCAGACGGTTCCCGTTGAGGCGAGTCAGTTCAATCATGATGTTGGTTTTTCCTGCTGTCTCTATCGGCCCGGAATGGAAATCCAGCAGGGCCGGACTGCGCCGCGCACGCTCCGCCATCACCGCCCAAATGGAAAACCCGGCCCTCAGGCCGGGTCCATTGCGACTCACGCGAGCGCGCTAATTCTCCGCGCCTACTCCGTGGCACTTCTTGTATTTCTTGCCGGACCCGCATGGGCAAGGATCATTCCTTCCCACCTTGTCTCCGGACCTTCGCTGCGCCACTGGCTGGGATTCTTCTCCGCCGCCGGCCATGCGCGCGTGCTGGAGCTCCCGCTGCTTCTTCTGCCGGAACTCCCGCTCAATGGAATCAATCGTCGTCTCCGCAACCGATTCCCTGTGCAATAACGGAACAGCTTCGTGATGCCCGTTTCCCTGCGCGCCGTCCGCCGATGCCACCGCGGGGGCCGCCGGGACCTCCCGCCGCCGCGTTGGCACGTGCACAGGCCGCCCATCCGGCCCGATGATCTGCATCAGGAACAGATACCGCGTGGTGTCTTCCTGGAACCGCGCCATCAGGCCCTCGAACATGTCGAAGGATTCCTTCTTGTACTCCACCAGCGGGTCCTTCTGCCCATAGCCACGCAGGCCGATCCCCTCCTTCAGGTGGTCCATGTTCAGCAGGTGATCTTTCCACAGCCCGTCCATCACGCTGAGCATAATCATCCGCTCATGCGTGCGCATGGCCGCTTCGCCGATGATCTGCTCCTTCGCTTCGTACTTGTCCTTCAGCCGCTCGAACAGCGTTTCGCCCAAGTCGTGCCGCGTCATCTCACCCGGGTCAATGCCTTCGGCGGTTGTGTCGAGCCCGAACTGCTCCACCAGCTTCGTTCTCAGCCCTTCCAGGTCCCACTGGTCCGGATGCAGCCGTTCCGGCGCGAATTCATCCAACACATCGCTCAGAAGGTTCGCGACGTAATCCTCGACGATCATCTCCTTCTGGTCCAGTCCTTCCAGCAACTGCTTGCGGATGCCGTACACGGCCTCGCGCTGCTTATTCATTACATCGTCGTACTCCAGCAGGTGTTTGCGGGCCTCAAAGTTCTGCGCCTCCACCTGTTCCTGGGCTTTTTGAATGCGCCGCGAAATCATCTTCGACTCAATCGGAACGCCTTCGTCCATGCCCATCTTCTGCAGCAGGGTGCCGACCCATTCCTTCGCGAAAATTCGCATCAGGTCGTCTTCGAGCGACAGAAAGAAATTCGATGACCCCGGATCTCCCTGGCGGCCCGCGCGCCCGCGCAACTGGTTGTCTACGCGCCGCGACTCATGCCGCTCGGTGCCGATGATGTGCAGCCCACCCGCCGCCACCACGCGCTCGCGGTCGGCCTCGCAGCGCTTCTTGGCCTCGTCGAGCGCCTCTTCGCGGTCTTCCTCGGTGGCGAACTCGGGATCAATGTCGCGCTCGCGCAGAATGTCGTCCA
>JAICYR010000212.1 GCA_025934135.1 Acidobacteriaceae bacterium
GGTAACGGCGGACTACTTTCAGGTGCTTGGGATTCGTCCTTATCTGGGACGCGGATTTACAGAGGATGAGAGCCGACCGGGCGGGCCGAAGGCGGTGGTGCTGAGCTATGGGCTGTGGCAGTCGATGTTCCACGGCAATCGCGATGTGTTGGGGCACGCAGTGGACTTGAAGGGCCAGCCTTACCCGATTGTGGGTGTGCTTCCGCCGAATGCGGTCACGCCGCAGAGCGCGGAGCTTTGGGATGTGTTGCAGCCGGGCGTGGGCGGCGCGTGCAATGGATACGACTGCGGAATCCTGATGCGGCTGAAGCCGGGGGCAACGTGGCAGCAGGTCCAAACGGAGCTGAGTGGCCTCCATCCTTCCGCGGGAAACCACTCTCCCGGAATAAAGAAATGGTTCTATGCGCAGCCGATGCAGCAGTACCTGGGCAGCAATATGAAGCCGAAGGTGATGGTGCTGATGCTGGCCGTAGGGTTCATTTTGTTGATTGCGTGCGCGAACCTTGCCGGGCTGTCGCTGGTGCGGATTTCGCGGCGGAGGCAGGAGTTCGCAACACGGCTGGCGCTGGGCGCGACACGGCTGGACGTGTTGCGGCAGGTTTGGGCCGAGAGCCTGCTGCTGGCAGTTGTGGGCGCGGCGGGTGGGTTGATGCTGGCCAATGCGATTCTGGCGGGCCTGTCGCAGCTACTACCGGCGTGGATGATTCCGCTGGGCGGCTTTGCGCTGGATGGTCGGGTGCTGGCCTTCACGGTGGCGGCCACGGTGCTAACGACGCTGCTGTTCGGCGCGTTGCCCGCGCTGACGGCGCGTCGCATCGACCTGCGCGCGGCCATCGCCAAAAATAGCTATTCGGTTGCGGGCGGGTCGCGACGATTAAGATCCGCGCTGATCAGCGCGGAGGTTGCGCTTACGGTGATTCTGGTGGCGGCGTCGGGACTGCTGGTGCATACGCTGGTGCATCTGGAGACGCTGCCTCCGGGGTTCGATCCACACAATGTGCTGACGGCAACGGCTTCGCTGGATGAGGCGCGCTATCACGATCAGGCGACTTTTCTTTCCCTGCTGAACGAAAGCATCGCCGCGATGAAGCGTATTCCCGGTGTCGAGAATGCCGCGGTAGGGTTGAGCGTCCCTTATCAGCGCGGCTTGAATTTGCCTGTGCGCCTGATGGATGGAAAGAATGCCGGTGCAATGGAGGAAGTCAGCGTAGCCTACGTGACTCCCGGATATTTTGCGGCGCTGCGGATGCCGATTATGGCAGGACGCGGCCTGCGCGATGCTGATGCGCCGAAGAGTGAACCGGTGGCGGTGGTGAACGAAGCATTTGCGAAAAAGTTCTTTGGGAGACCCGATGTAATTGGCCGGCACCTCAGCCTGGCATCGGGACGAACGAAGAGTGCGCCGCCGATGACGATTGTGGGCGTGGTCGGCAACGTCACAAAGGTGCAGGGCATTGACCAAACCGCTCCGCTGGGCACAGAGCCAATGTTTTACATGCCCGCGGCGCAGTTTCCGGGGGCCGCTCTCGCCATGGTTCATCTTTGGTATCAGCCTTCGTGGATTGTGCGCACGACTGGGCCAGTCGCAGGACTGGCGTCAGAGATGCAGAAGGCAATGGCGGATGCTGCTCCGAACCTGCCGATCTCCGGTTTTCATTCGATGGAAGAATTAATGGACCAGGAACTGGAGATGCAGCGGATTGAGGTGTTGCTGCTGGGAGTGCTGGCGGGGCTTGCGCTGCTGCTTTCAGCGGTCGGCATTTACGCGCTGGTGTCGAACCTTGTTGTGCGACGGACGAGGGAGATTGGGATTCGCATGGCATTTGGTTCTTCGGTTCAGCGGGCAATGGTGGAGATTGGTTCGTCCGGACTCATTGCGGCTGGAGCCGGACTGATTGCTGGAGTGGGACTTTCGTTTCTTGTTCTGCGCGTTTTGAGGAGCGAGCTTTATGGCGTGGGCGTGTACGATCCGGTGACGCTGGTGGCGGCTCCCCTACTGCTGGCTGCGATCGCGCTGGTGGCAAGTCTGCTGCCCGTGCTGCGGATCAGCAGGATTGATCCGGCAATGACGCTGCGGAACGAGTGAACCGGTCGTTCAGGCGTACCGCTTCGCGTGGCCACTCCCGTTGGTCGTGGGAGCGGGCATTAAAGCGGTAAGCGATCAGCGTGCAGCGGTCAAATGCTCTCCTACCCTTGCCGCCCAAAGACTGGGCGTCAAGGATGGGGCACCCACTTCCCATGTCTCTGCGAGACGTGGGGCACCCACATCTTAGTTTTGGGTTGTGAGCATTCTGATGAATTGGTAGTAGAAGTCCAGTCCGCGGTCGAATGATTTGACTGGAAGGCGCTCATCGCGGGCGTGCTCGCGAATGTCGTTGGTCTCGATGGCGATGCCAGAGATTCCGTAGGAGGGCATTCCGGCGGCGAGGGTGTAGATGCTGTCGGATGCTCCCGTGGCCATGGTGGGAATGACGGGCGCGCCGGGCCACATTTTTGCGGCGAGCTTGTCCATGGCGGCCATGATCTCGGAGTTCGGCGGTACGGGCGGATGCTGCTTCTTCTCCGGGGCCGTCGCAGAGTCGTGTACAGAGTGCTCTTCATAGTTCACCGTGACCTTCAAATCGGCTACGATGCTGACTAGCCTTTGACGAATCTGCTCAAGCGTGTGGCCGGGTAATACGCGGCAGTTGACGATTGCGGTGGCCCGCTGCGGGAGGGCATTGTTGGCGAGTCCGGAGTTGAAGCGGGTGGCGACGCAGGTGGTGTGCATCATAGAGTTCCACTCGGCGTTTGTTGAGAGGCGCGCGATGGCCGCCGGGTCGGGATTGCGCTTGAGAATGGCCTTCATGTCGGCGGCGTTCTGGCCGGTTTCTACAGTGCTGAGGCGCTGGAAATAGGCGCGGGTGACGGCGTTCAGTTCAAAAGGGAACTTGTATTTTTGGACCCTCCCGAGAGCGTCAGCCACGTGATAGATGGCGTTATCGGGAACGGGTAGGGAGCTGTGTCCGCCGGGATTGGTCGCGACCAGTTGGTAATCGCCATAAAGCTTCTCGGTCGCGACGATGTCCACGCTGATGGGCTTGCCATTGACCAGGTCCACGCCACCGCTGTCGGGGTTGAGGACGTATCCGGCTTTCATCAGGTCGGGATGATTCTTGAGGAGCCATGCGACTCCGTTGTACGCGCCGCTTTCTTCATCGGCGGTGAGGGCGAGGATGAGGTCGCGGTCGGGTGTGTAGTGCTGTTTCCGCATCAGGATGAAGGCGGCAACGAGGATGGCGTCGTTGTCCTTCATGTCCTGCGTGCCGCGTCCATAGTAGAAGCCGTCCTTCCCCACGAACTTGAATGGATCAGTGTGCCACTGCTCGCGGGGCGCTTCGACGACGTCCAGATGGCAGATGAAGAGGATGGGCGGCTTTGCGCCGGTTCCGTGATAGCGGACGACGAGATTTCCGTTGCGGTTGTTGACGCCGCCGAGATAGAGGTCCTGCTGCGGAAATCCGGCCTGGAGAAAGCGCTGCTCCATGGCCTCGGCGGCGGTGGTGGTGCTTCCGACAGAGTGGGTGGTGTTGATCTCGATAAGCTGCTTAAAGATGTCGCGCGCGAGCTGGTGTCCGGAGGCGTTGACCTGGGCCGGAGACGACGCAGGAAGGATGAAGACCAGCGAAATCAACAGACAGCCGACGAGCTTTGACATGAGATGTTGCTCCTTGCAGAGAATTCGCTTCGCTCCGACTCTAAAAGCCCATGATGTTGTAACCGGAGTCGACGTAGATGGTTTCGCCGGTGACTCCGCTGGCCAAGTCGGAAGCGAGGTAGGCGGCGGTGTTGCCGACTTCGGCCTGCTCGGTGTTGCGATGGAGCGGGGCGCGTTCGGCGTGGTACTTGAGCATTGTGCGCAGGTCTCCGATGCCGCGCGCGGCGAGGGTCATGATGGGGCCGGCGGAGATGGCGTTGACACGGATATTCCGCGTGCCGAGATCGGCGGCGAGGTAGCGGACGGTGGCCTCAAGCGCGGCTTTGGCGACACCCATGACTTTGTAGTGAGGGACGACCTTCTCGGCTCCGAAGTAGGTGAGGGTGATGATGCTGCCACCCTCGGTCATGAGCGGGGCGGCGGCGCGGCTGAGCGCGATGAGCGAGTAGACGCTGATGTCGTGCGCGATACGGAAGCCGTCGCGGGTGGTCTGGAGGAAGTCGTTCTTCAGTTCTTCAGCGGGCGCGAAGGCGACGGCGTGGACAAGGACATGGATTTTGCCGTGACGCTCCCTGAGTTGTGCGAAAACCTGATCGATTTCGGCATCGTTCGAGACATCGCACTGGAAGGCTTCGGCCCCGGGCAGCTCGGTGATGAGGTCTTGCGCTTCAGCCTTCATGCGCTCGTTCTGGTAGCCGATGGCGAGCTTCGCTCCGGCCTGGTGCAGCTTCTGCGCGATGCCCCAGGAGATGGAGCGCTTGTTGGCGAGTCCAAAGACGACGGCGACGCGGCCTTCGAGGTTGAGCATGGGTCGTAGATCCTCCAAAAGCATAAGGATAGCAGCGTTCGGTTCTGCCTTCCCATACCCTCTCGGAAGTGAGACGCGGGTGCGACCTGCAAAGGGGATTTGTATCGGGAACTACGCGCTCACCAACTCTTCGGATTTTTCGGTTGAGCCGTAGTGGGTGCGCACGTAGTCGTCCAGAATTTTCTTGAAGTCCTGAACGATGGTGTCGCCACGTAGTGTGGTCATGAGGCGGCCATCGACGTAGACGGGGGCTTTGGGTTCCTCGAAAGTTCCGGGAAGAGAGATGCCGATGTTGGCGTGCTTCGACTCACCGGGGCCGTTGACGACGCAGCCCATGACGGCCA
>JAICYR010000173.1 GCA_025934135.1 Acidobacteriaceae bacterium
AGAAGGGCCCCAGCGGCGGATCGAAGCTCGCGCGCACAGCCGGGGAAATCACGCTGCGCGACATCCATCAGGCTGTGCATCCGCAGCGCCCGAACTACGCGCCCACGCTCCCGCCGGAGATCCAATCGTCGCTCAAGGGTGTCTTCAGCGCGGCCACGCGTGCGTTTGAAAATGAGCTGGCCCAGACCACGCTGGCGCAGTTGGCCAAAAAGACCTCTCGCAAACCGAAGCGCCGTACCCGCTAAATCAGCAAAAGTTGGTGGATGCGGAAGGTGCAGATTCGCCGGATGACACTTAAGACCAGGAAATCTTTAGGAAATCGGGCCGACACGGGGACTAAGCATTAACCGCTTCATTGCCGCCTTTCATGAGGCGGTACTGATCGGCATGAAACTGTTTCATTTTTCCAACTACCGTGACGTATTCAGCCCCGTCGAAACGCGGGAAGAGCTTAATACGCACCAAGACATTATTGTCTAAAAGGATTCTGAAGCCCCCCGACATTGGCGTCTTGCGGATTGGGAGTTCCCGGAAATCCGGCGAACCGACCCAGCGTCCAATGCCGTTCGTCTTTCCCAGTATGGCGGATTGAACGTAAAAGGACTCGAACGCATCAATTCCATACCGTTCAACTGCGTACCCAAGTGAGCATTTTGCAATAAAGCGAGCGAAAATATCTGGGTCGAAGTCCGGCGGATACACTTCATCGACGCCAATCCTCGCCGCGAGGTCTTCCCTTTTCTCAACAAGAACAAACTGATCCTTGGAAATACACTCGATTCTGTCCGGTGCGACTTCTCCACTGAGGGCTGCGGGAGGCTTAAAGATTGGCAGTTCGATAATCTTCAATGCATCTTTGAACAGAACGTTCCGAGTGGACTTGACTCCGTCTTTAATTACGTTGAGGGGATAAAGTTCCCGACCGCTTTTCTTGTTTCTTGTGCGGTAGCGCATCTCCGCACGAGCGGCACCCCACATATGCCGGAGCACATGTCTTTCAATTTTTGTGGTCGCTTTGCAGCAGTCGCGGCAACTTGCATCACGCAAAACAATACAACCATTCAGGGCATACGGTGAAACGTGCTCCTCAGTTAGCTCCCCTTGCGTCGTGCCGCAATAAATGCAAGACCCAACGTAGGTCGATTTTCTGTTTGTGACAAACCTCACCTGCGGGCCTCCCAATGTCACTATTCTAGGATTTGTTATCGTTTTTCCTGGAAGATCTTCAGGTTTGGGACGCAATAGATGGGATCGCGACAGCAGGAGTGAGAGTGCCGCAGCATGCGTCTCAAGGCATTGGAACGCAAGCAGAGCGCGCACCGAGCCAAGTTTTTGATAATTTATGGACGCGGAAGGAATCGAACCTTCAACCTGTCGATTAAGAATCGGTCTTCACATACTGTTTATAAGGGGTTCTGGCATACACCGGCGAGTTATCGATTGGATGCCAATTTATGCCATTTTCTAGCCTGACACCTGCCAAAATCCACCACAATTTTCAGCCCCCTTTTCAGGCCAGCCATGAGGCCGCAATTGCCCTGTAAGAGGCCTGCCAACTACCATGCCAGACCCTCAGCGACGCGCTGTAGAGCATCCTGACGCGATTTTCAGGCTCGCGGGGTGATCTGGCTCTGGGTCAGGCGGCTGTCTCTGTCACGTCGCCGCTTTCATGCAAATCCAACTCGGCAATGGTCAATATGATAGACCGTCTGAGTTCGCGCATTGCTTCGGAGTTGCGTTCCTCGTGCTGCTCAAGTTGCTCAAGCGTGGCGCGGAGTACTTCGACCAAAGTGTTGGGGCAATGGGGGGTCATTGGCATTCGTTCGGATGCTGACTAATTAGTTACGGGTTGCTATTCAGCTTTTATGGACAGACCGCGCCCAGATGGGTCGCCGCGGCCACCGGGAATCAGTAGTTAGTGTTACGTAAATTGATGATTGAATTTGGTGGACGCGGTAGGAATCGAACCTACAACCTGTCGGTTAAGAGCCGAATGCTCTGCCAGTTGAGCTACGCGTCCCTTGGAGGGTCCGGCCAGGAGACCGGAAGGCTGGAGATGCACCGCATCAATCTCCGGCGCACTCTATGAAATATAACACAGGCCACGATGAGGTCTGGCTACGCTCAGTGCGAGCCATCTGATTGCGTCGGCGGCTGGGTTTGGCTTCCGCCCTGCGATGGCGTGGAGGCCGGTTGCTGCGCGCCACCGCCCATGTCCTTCGGGAACTCAACTGGTTTCATCTGTGGCGTGTTTGCATCCTTGTCCGCCGGCAGCGTCTCGCCCGGATTCCTCAGCGTTGGCGCTGCGGCCGGGGCCGACTGGCTCGCTACGTCCGTCGGACTCTGGTCTCCCAACCGGATGACGCGCGTGTTCTGGGCCGGCTGCTTGCTCCAGTAGTCTCCCATTTCGTTGCTGGCATGGACCTCCATCGGCTTGCCAACCGGTGCAATCTCCAGCCGGACCACGCGGTCGCCGTTGAAACGGACAAACTGCGTCGGATCGGGCGGCTCGCCATAGATCCATATGTCCTGCATCTGGCCGCTTTCCATATCCTTCATCTTGGTCCGCGGCTCGCCCAGCGTACTTAACACCATGCGGCGGTCCATGCCCACCAGCACATGGTGCTGTTGCACGGCTTGCTTCAGGAACGGTGGCAGCGTGTCCGTAAAGGCCTGCAGGGGGGTCTTCACGTTGAAGTCCACGAGCGGCTTAATTAACTCCTCCACCTGCATTCCGGTCAGGTCGGGCACGCCATGCGCAAAGGTTAGCTCAATGCGCGTGCCTGTTGGCTGGTTGGGATCGTCATTCACAATTGGATTCGTGTAGTAGGGGTCAGTCCCAACAGAAATATGGCGCAGCCATTTGTGCTTGTGATCGGGGCCGCCGTTGAATTCCACAATGATCTTGTCTTTTTCAACTTTTACGTCCGTCACCACAACGCGCTTGCCCGCTTCCACCGCCAGTCCTTTTTTGCGAACAAGGCTCACGTAGTCGGAGCCGCTGGGGTCAAGCTTTCCGTTGGCCTGCAGCTTCAGCGTGGCCACCGGCAGCGGCCGCATGGAGAAGCCCTGCTCGGCTTGCAGGAACCGCAGAATGTCGCGGCGGTCGTGGTCTGTAATGGGCAGAGTCGACAGCTTCACGTCTGTCGGCGTGAACTGGAGGTACTTCGCATCCACCCCCTCGGGCTGGACCGTAAAAACCTGTGCGGCGGCGGGAAGGGCCAGAAGCGCGGCAAGAAGCGAAATCACGAAGCCTTTCATCACGGCCTCCGCTTATCTGACTATTACCTTAAGAGTGTTCCCTTCCGTGCATGGTTGGCAAGTCCCCACAGAACGGGAACATCAAGCCTGCGCATTGGCGACCTGGGCCGGTATTTTCCTTGCCGCCCGCCTGCCGGCTCTCACTGCCGATGCCAGCAGGACCGCCGCCAGCAGCAGGTCGAGCCACGCAAACCAGTCTCCCGCCTGGGCGTAGAGCGTCGGCTGATGTGAAACCGGCACGTCCGCCACCAGAGCCGAAAATGGGGCTGTCGCGTTGCCGGCCCGCGCCGCGCTCGGCTGCTCGGCTATGACACGGCCGCGGCTGTCGGTGAGGGTCAGCTTTCCTTTTCTTGCAGTGCGCGCAAGGCTAAAGCCGCTCTCCACGCCTCGTAGAATGGCCATGCGGCTGTGCAGCCAGCCATCCACCACGAAGTCCCACGCAGGGACCAGCATCAGCCCGGCGCGGTCTCCACCGTACTCACGCGACAGGCGCGGAAAGTCCATGTCCTTGCAGATTTCCAGCCCCCATAAGCCCGATTGCCGCCCAACCAGGGTGCGCCGGGTCCCCGGAAGCAGATTGCCTTCGAAGGCGGCCAGCAGGTGGTGCTTGTCATAGGTGGCCTCCAGCGTGCCGTCCACCGCGTACAGGCGCGCCTGGTTGCGGTTCGGAAGAACCCTGAATCCGGCCAGAATGGTCACGTGACTTTGCCGGGCCGCCTGCTCAAGAATGGCGTTCGCGCGATCCAGGTCGTCTCCCTGAATCTCGCCGATTTCCTCGGGCAGCACGATGATCTGCGCTCCCTGCGCCGCCACAGCGGGAATCTGGTCCGCATAGGCTTGAACACGGGCGACCGTTTGCTGGCCTGACGGCAGATCAGGCGAAGCGTCGAGCGCGAGGAGGCCCGTTCGCACGCTTAGGACGGTGGGCGCGGTGGTAAGCCTGTACCCGCCATATCCAAACACGGCGGCGTAAATGACGCCCACGGTCACGGCCACGCGAAGTTTGCGCCCGGAGGGCGCGGCAAGCGCGGAAATGGTTCCGGCAAAAAGCAGGACGACGAAGCTGATGGCCCAGATGCCGGTCACCGACGCGACCTGAATCAGCGGCAGCAGATCTATCTGGCTGTAGCCGAGATTGCCCCAGGTGCCGTTTGGGGAGTGAAACTCGACAAGGTACTCAAACGCTGTCCACAGGATGGGCAGTACGAACGCGGCGCGCAGTAGCTGCCCGCGAAGCACGAAGCGCCGATGCAGCAGGACGATGAGGCCGAAGAACAGCGCCGGAACCAGAACCGCTGTGAGCGCCAGCCCGATCGGAACGCTGACTATGTGGCGGTAATAGCTCCAGCAATTCAGGCCGCCAATGGCGAAGGCAAAGAAGGCCGCGAGAAACCCGGTCTTGCGCGTGGCCCGGGGCGCAAGCAGCAGGACGGGCAGCGGCGCGAGCCACATCAGCGCCCAGTGCGGATGCAATCCGGTCCCGAAGAACCATGCCGCGGCGGAAAGAAGGAGGGCCGCGATAGCCATGACGATCTGTTTCACTCGCGAATCCAAAAGGGATTCTCCCTTAAGGAAAATTCAGCACAAATTTCAGCCAATCGCCCGAGCCCGCTTCTACATCAACTCCTTAATGAACCCCTCGGCCACCTCAGGCGGAATCCGGTTGCCCTGATGCACCAGCGGCCCCTGGTCCAGCACCGGTTCCGAGCCATGCAGCGTGGGCACATCCGTCCGCTCAAAGAACTTCCCGATCGGAATCTCATCGCCCCAAAGCAGCGACTTCTCCATCGCCATCATCCAGTCGGACGGGTCGTACTCGGGATTCTCCTCCAGCTTCTTCACCCGCGGCTTGAACCACTGGAACGTATTGTCGTGGTTGTAGGTCACGCACGGGCTGAAGACATCCAGGAACGAGAATCCCTTGTGCTGGATGGCCTGCTTCAGCAACTCGGTCAGGTGCTTCTGCTCCGCGCTGAAGCCGCGCGCCACAAACGTCGCCCCGGCGGAAAGCGCCAGCGAAATGGGATTAATAGGAGCTTCCACGCTGCCGAACGGCATACTTTTGGTCTTCATGCCGAGGCGGCTGGTGGGCGAAGTCTGCCCGGTGGTGAGGCCATAAATCTGGTTGTCCATCACGATGTAGGTTAGGTCCACATTGCGCCGCATTGTGTGCATAAAGTGGTTGCCGCCAATGCCGAACCCGTCGCCGTCGCCACCCGTCACCAGCACCGTCATGGCGTGGTTGGCCATCTTCATGCCAGTGGCCACGGCCAGCGAGCGCCCGTGCAGCGTGTGCATCCCATAGGTCTCGATGAAGCCCGGGAAGTTCGACGAGCAACCGATGCCGCTGATCGTCACAACCTCATGGTTTGGAATCTGCAACTCGACCAGCGCCTTCTGCACTGCGGCCAGCACGCCGTAGTCGCCGCAGCCCGGGCACCAGTCCGGATCGACCCGTCCCTTGAAGTCCGCCATCTTCAGTTCTTTTGGAGCGATTGCCTCAGTCGCCATCTTCGCTTCTCCTCAATAATTTCTTCTTGCGCTTACTTAAACCATTACTTCATGGGTTGGCACGGAAAGATTTGTTTTTCCTGCGAGTTGCGCTTTCACCGCCTCCACAATATGGTGGGGCATGAACGGCTCGCCATCGTACTTGCGAATATGCCCGTTGGGCACAAAGCTGGTCTCGCTGCGCAGGTAGCGGGCAAACTGGCCGCTGTAGTTGTTCTCCACGATAATGGTGTGCTTCGCGTCCTTCAGCAGGTCCAGAATCGCGTCGCCATGCAGCGGCACCAGCCAGCGGATGGGCAAATAATTCGCCGTAATTCCCTGCTCGCGCAGCAGTTCGCACGCCTCGTCGATCACGCCGTAAGTGGAGCCCCAGCCGATCAGGGTTACGTCCGCCTGGGCCGGGCCATGGATCGTCGGCGGAGGAACAGCGGCTTCAATCCCCACCGTCTTTCTCATGCGCTTTTCCATCATGGCGCGCCGCTTCGACGTGTTGGTGAACATGTCGCTGATAAGCACGCCGTCCTCATCGTGCTCGTCGCTCGAAACCACGTGCGTGAAGCCAGGAATCCCCGGAATCGCTCGCGGCGAGACCCCGCTTTCCGTGATTTTGTAGCGCTTGTAAGGCTCGTGCGCGTTGCCGTTCGAGGTAATCAGTTCGCCACGGTCAATCACCGGCGCAAAATCCAGTTCCTTTGGATCGACGCTCAGACGGCCTTCAGCCAGCAGCAGATCGCACAATACGATTCCCGGACACTGGAACTTGTCCGCCACGTTGAAAATCTCCGGGATCAGCGTGAAGCAGTCTGCAATGTCCAGCGGTGCGGCAATCACCCTCGGATAATCCCCAAATGCCGCGCCCAGCATCTGCCAAAGATCCCCCTGTTCAGTCTTGGTGGGAACGCCGGTCGACGGGCCCGCACGCTGGCAATCGATCACAACGATGGGAATTTCCGCCTGCGCCGCCAGCCCAAGACCCTCGCTCATCAGCGCAAAGCCGCCGCCCGAGGTGGCCGACATGGCCCGCACTCCTGCGTGGGCCGCGCCGAT
>JAICYR010000092.1 GCA_025934135.1 Acidobacteriaceae bacterium
GATCCCCTCGGATAACCGGTTGACTGCCGAACGATCAGCCCGGTCGTGATCATTGTCTGAGTAACCTTCTCCGGAGTTTCGCGAATTGCCCGCAGCGCCTCAAACGCTCCCCGCGCCAGATCGTTCCTCGACATCTGCACCGTTGTCAGCGGCGGATACACAAACTCGGCAAGGTGTATGTCGTCAAATCCGATGACCGACATCTCTTCCGGGACCTTCATTCCCGCCCGCGCCAGCACGCGCAGCGCCCCAATCGCCGTCATGTCGTTCGAGCACATCACGGCCGTCGGCAGCGCGGATTGCTTCAGCAGATTCTCCATCGCCGCCTTCCCGCCTTCCAGCGTGTGGTTTCCTTCAAGCAGCCGGTTATCGCAAGCAGCAACGCCGATCTCCTCCATCGCACGCAGAAAAGCCTGCCTCCGCAATTGCGAGGACCGCTGCTGCAATGGCCCGCTGATGAAGCTGATCTCGCGGTGTCCCAGCGCCGCCAGATGCTGCACTCCTTCGCGGATCCCCTTCTGGTAATCCACCTGCAATGCGCGGACCAGCGGGCCCGCCGGGGCCGTATCTACAAACACCATCGGCACCTCGCGCTTCACCAGTTCCGCAAGCAGCGGCTGTTCGATCCCGAACGTCATCACCGCCACGCCCTCCACATTCCGCTCCAGCATTCTGCGGATGCAGGTGTCGATGCGACCCAGATCGTAGTTCGTCGAGCCGATCAGAATCTCATAACCGTTGCTGACCGCGATCTCCTCGAACCCCTGAATCAGCTCCGGAAAAAATGGGTTCGTGATTTCGGAAATCAGCAGCCCAAAAAGACGGCTGCGTCCGGAAACGAGCGATCGCGCCTGTGTGTTCGGAAAATAATTCAGCGTGTCAATCGACTTCCACACTCTCTCGGCAAGCTGCTTATCGACCGTAGGCACACGATTGATCGTCCGCGACACCGTGGCGATCGACACCCGCGCGTGCTTGGCGACATCGCGAATATCGAGACGCCGCTTCTCTTTCTTCAACTCCAGGGGCCGCTTTTTCTCAGGCACAATCGCCAGCCTTTCTTCTTGACTTGCCTAGTGTAAAGCGCATACCTTCAAGATTCCAGTAAACGTTTGCCAAATAAAAGGTGGTAAATCGCTTTAGCCATGTGGCATTATGCTACCTCAGGGGAGTATTCATATCTAAATCGTGCTCGAACAATTACGTACTGAAGTCCTTGAAGCAAATCTCGAAATCGTCCGCCGCGGCCTCGTCCTCTATACCTTCGGCAACGCCAGCGGAATCGACCGTTCCTCCGGCCTCGTCGCCATCAAGCCTAGCGGTGTGCCCTATGAGTCGATGAAGCCCTCCGATCTCGTCATCACCGACCTCGACGGAAAAATCGTCGACGGCTCGCTGCGCCCATCGTCTGACCTCTCCACTCATCTCCATCTCTATCGCGAATTTCCCTCCATCGGCGGCGTCGTCCATACTCACTCCGAATACGCCACCGCATGGGCACAGGCCGGCAAGCCCATTCCCGCATACGGAACGACACACGCGGACTACTTCTACGGCCCGGTGCCCGTGACCGAGGAACTTACCGACGAGGAAATCGGCGGCGACTACGTTCTGAACACCGGCCTCGCCATCACCCGCCGATTCAAAGGACTCGATCCCGCTGCGGTCCCCGGAGTTCTTGTCCGCGGCCATGCGCCGTTCGTCTGGGGCAAAACTCCGATGGACGCCGCGCATAATGCCGTCGTTCTCGAAGCCGTGGCCCGCATGGGATACTTTACCGCGACCCTGAACGCCGCCTGCGAAGGCGTATCGCAGGCCCTGCTCGACCGACACTACTTCCGCAAACATGGCGCAAAGGCCACTTACGGACAAAAATAATGAGGCCCGCCGCGCTCGCCGGCTTTGATCGCATAATTTCGAGGAACTCCGCTTGATGCAACCACTAACCCTGCTCGCCGCCTTCGTCGCTACCCCCTCGAGGGCGCAACTCGTTCGCCTCACTCCGGTGGACATTGCGGTGATCGCGATTTACTTCGCCATCGTCATCTACATCGGCTTTTACCTGAAAGGCGTGACCAACACCAGCGAAGACTTCTTCATGGCGGGTCGGGAGATGACGGCGTGGATCGCCGGACTCAGCTTCGTCTCCGCCAACCTTGGCTCGCTGGAGCTGATGGGCTGGGCCGGCTCGGCCTACCAGTACGGCATTCTCGCCGCCCACTGGTACTGGATCGGCGCGATACCAGCAATGCTTTTCCTTGGCATCATCATGATGCCGTTCTACTACATCACCAAGGTCAATTCCGTCCCGGGATACCTAAACCTTCGCTACGGCAAAGGCACGCGCGCGCTCTCCGGCATCAGTTTCGCTTTTATGACCGTGCTGATGAGCGGCATCAATATGTATGCGATGGCTCTGGTGATGAAGGTCGTTCTCGGCTGGAGCCTCAATTTCAGCATCTGGCTTTCGACTGCTACCGTCGCTCTCTATGTGATCCTCGGCGGCCTGCGCTCCGCCATCTTCAATGAGGTCCTGCAATTCCTGCTCATTTGGGCTGGCGCGCTTCTCGTTCCCATTCTTGGCCTTGTCGAAGTGGGCAGTTGGCACAACCTGAAACACCAGATCATCCACAACATCGGCAACACGCAGTATGTCCACCTGTGGAGCGGCCTGGGCTCCTTCAGCACGAACTCCATGGGCGTGAACTGGGTGGGCATTGTGTTCGGCCTCGGCCTGGTCATCAGCTTCGGCTACTGGACCACGGATTTTCTGGTTGTGCAGCGTGTTTTATCGGCCAAAGACCTGCGCTCGGCACGGATGGCCCCTATTATCGGCGCGGGCTTCAAAATGCTGATCCCGTTCTTCGTCATTCTTCCCGGCCTGCTGGCGATTGCGGTGCTGCCATTTCATCTGGTCGGTCAATCCGTCGCCGTGGCCACGGGTCAGCACAGCTATAACGAAGTCCTTCCCCTCATGCTCGTCCGATACTGCGGGCCGGGACTGCTCGGCCTCGGCGTGACCGCCCTCATCGCGGGATTCATGTCTGGAATGGCGGGCAACGTCAGCGCCTTCTCCACCGTCTGGACCTACGACATCTATGGAGCGTTCATCAAGAAGGACGCTTCAGACGAGCACTATGTCTCGATGGGCCGCTGGAGCATGTTTATCGGCGTGTTGATCTCGGTCGCAACGGCATACCTCGTCCAACATGCGGCCAGCATCATGGACTACGTCCAGAGCCTCTTCAGCTTCTTCATCGCGCCGCTTTTCGGAACCGTGATTTTGGGAATGCTGTGGAAGCGCGCCACAAAAGCCGGCGGCTTCTGGGGCCTCCTCGCCGGGACCTGCACCGCGGTCGGCCTTTGGGAATGGGTGCGCCTCGATCCCAGCGCACTGCGCTACGTCGCACTCTCGCCTAATGCCAAGGCCATGGCCCAGGATCTTTATCGCGCTCTCTGGTCATGGCTGGTGTGCGTGATCATAACCGTGCTCGTAAGCTACGCCACCAAGCCCCGGCCGGAAGCGGAGTTAGAGGGCTTGGTTTACGGCGCAACCAAACTTCCCGAAGAACACGACGACCACTGGTATCAGAAGCCGATCTTCTGGGCGGGTGTAATTGCCGCCGCCTTCCTCGCACTGCAAGTCATCTTCTGGTAAACGGAGCAAAGTATGCGCGAAATTTCAATCTGGTTCTTCAGCGGCGTGCTGTTCCTCATCTACGGAATTCTCATTACAGCGGCGGGCATCTGGGAACTCATCCATCCCCTCGCTCATCCGCCCGTGCTCTATCATCTGCACGCCTCAATCTGGTGGGGCGCCATGATGGCCGTCGCCGGTCTCGTCTATACCATCCGCTTTTGGCCCCACCGCAAATCCTGACTTTCTCGCAATCATTATCATTTACTCTAGGATGAAACGTTTTCCAATCAGGAGTACAGTAAGTGGCCATCGTCGCAGGCGTGGATTTTGGGACCCTCAGTGTGCGCGTCACGCTGCTTGACAGCGAGCGCGGACGCCTCAGCACCGCTTCCGCAGAGTATCCGCTGAAGCGCAAGCGCGATGATCCGGACTACGCCACACAGTCGCACGCCGACCAGATGAACGCGCTGGCCCAGGCCACCCACAAAGCTATCGCAGAGGCCGGAATTGACGGCTCAAAGGTCGAGGCCATCGCTCTCGATACGACTGGTTCCAGCGTGGTCCCTGTCAACGCGAAGCTCGAACCGCTCGACGATTACTACCTCTGGTGCGACCATCGCGCCAAGGAAGAAGCCCGCGAGATCACCGCCCTCGCCCACGCCGAAAACCTCGAGGCCATCGAATGGTGCGGCGGCGTCTACTCGCACGAGTGGGGGTTCGCCAAGCTCCTTCATTGGCTCCGCCACAATCCCGAGACGCGCGCGAACTTCGCCACCGCCTTTGAACACTGCGACATGGTCGCGGCCACTCTCGCCGGAATCACCGACGCCCGCCAGGTCAAGCGCAGCGTCTGCGCCATGGGCCACAAGTGGCTCTGGAACCCGAAGTGGGGCGGCCTGCCTCCGCAGGAGTTCTTCTCCAGCCTCGACCCGCTCTTTGACGGAATCCGCGCCCGTTTCGACGGCGATTACCTGACCTCCGACCACATCGCCGGGACTCTCTCGCCAAAGTGGGCCGAAGCTCTCGGCCTTCGCGCCGGAATCCCCATTCCTGTCGGCGCGTTCGACGCCCACTGGGACGCAATCGGCGCGGGCTGTCGCGAAGGCGACGTGGTCAACGTGGTCGGCACCTCCACCTGCATCATCGCCATGGAGCAGAAGGCCACGCTGGTTCCCGGAGTCTGCGGCGTGGTGCCGGGCAGCGTGCATCCGCAGTACACCGGAGTCGAGGCCGGCCTCTCCGCCACCGGAGACATCTTCGAGGCCATCGCCCGCCGCGCCGGAACCAAGGTCTCCGCGCTTTCGCAAGGGCTTGAGAATTACCGCGCCGGACAAACCGGCCTGCTGCGCCTTAGTTGGGATAATGGGGACCGCACCGTGCTGGTCAACTCCGAGCTGGGCGGAGTGACGTTGGGCTGGAACCTCATCCACACCGCGCAGGACGAGCTGTTCGCCGCCATCGAAGGCACCGCCTTCCACACGCGCATCATCCTCGAACGCATGGCCGAGTACGGCGTGCCCGTCGAGCGCATCATCAATGCGGGCGGCATCCCGCAGAACAACAAGGTCCTGAACCAGGTCTATGCGAACGTGCTGGGCAAGCCGGTCTTGGTGCCCGACGGAATCCCCACCAGCCTCGGCTCCGGAATCTTCGCGTTCTTCGCGGCAAAAACCTACCCGACCGTCGAGGCCGCGCAGGATGCGATGTGCCTGTCCTACACCACCTACAAGCCTGAGCCCGATGCCGTCGCCGTCTACAACCGGCTCTTCCGCCACTACCGCGACCTCTACTTCGCACTCGGGACCCGCAATGCCGCGGCAGTCCCCTTGGGCAACGCCTTACCCGACCTGAGAAAGATTGCCGCTGAGGTGCTTTCCGCAAAAGCGACCGCCTGAATGAGACGCGCAGGCTGACGACCCCGTTGCCATGAAGTACCGCCGAACCGTCCTCGATCCCGGAGGCTCCCAACCGGGCAAAGAAATCGTGCAGAAATTCCTCGGCCGCTCGCAATCCACCGAACCCTTCACCAACTGGATCAGCGAAGAATTCCAACCCACGGCCGCCGTGTACGACTAAAGGACATTTTCAAGGGTGTCTGATGGCCTTAAAACCACCCGCGCACGCGCGACAAGCATCCAAGTTCCCGCGAGAATGATAGACCGACGCAAGGCACGTAATGCGGTATTTCCGACGGTTCTTCTGCTGTTCATGACCGCTGCCGCGGGATCCCTGCTTCTTTCCTGCGGCGTGAATCCCGGCTTTGGAGATTCAGGGAGCGGAGCCGAAACAACCAGGCATCTAGTCGTCACGGACAGCGGCAATAACCGGGTACTGATCTACAACGCTCCTTTCAGCACGGACGAGAGCGCCAGCGTAGTGCTCGGGCAGCCGGATTTCACCCATGGTCTTCCGAATCAAGGCAACGGCATTGCGGTAGGCGCGAATACCCTGGCGCCCTCCGGGGCTGCGTTGGATGCGGATGGCAATCTCTGGATAGCGGATGGAGGTAACTGCCGCGTAGTTGAGTTCCACGCTCCCTTTACGACGGATATGGACGCGAGCCTGGTGATCGGCCTGCCCTCCCCGACCGCGCAGCCTCCGAGCGGCTGCCAACTTTCAGAAACCCCCACCGCGACCGGAATAGATACCCCAGTCGCGGTTACGTTCGACGAAAATGGTGACCTTTGGGTAGCCGATTCGGATGCAGACCGTGTTACGGAATACAAGTCGCCCTTGGCCAATGGCATGGCAGCGGCATTAGCCATTGGTCAGTCTGATCTCCAAGACAGTTCTGAGTGTAACGGCGGGCCAATATCAAACCCCAATTTCACGCTGCCCCCGACTACTACTTCTCTGTGCGGACCTGCTGGCATTGCATTTGACTCAGCCGGGAACCTCTGGGTTGCCGACAGCGGGAATGGGCGGGTGCTGGAGTATCGTCCGCCTTTCTCGACCGGCATGGCTGCCAGCCTTGAGTTGGGCCAACCTGCCGCATCAGCTTTTGTCTCGCAGGGCTGTGCCGGGCCGGGCGGGACCACCGCCAACTCGCTGTGCTCCCCGACGGGGTTGGCGTTTGACGCCAGTGGAGATATTTGGGTGGCCGACTGGGACAACGGGCGGGTGTTGGAATTCGTTCCCCCCTTTTCAAATGGAATGGCAGCCACCACTGTGATCGGTAAGGCGAATTTCAGTGACAGCTCGCTAATATACACCAATGGTATGCCCGCCCCGACTGCGAGCAATCTCTTAAGTCCGGGCAGCCTGTTTTTCGATCCCAACGGCATTCTGATTGTTGCAGACCCTACCTACAACCGGGTGCTAATGTATCTCCCGCCATTTAGCAACGGTATGGCCGCCACCGTAGTTCTTGGACAGCCGAACATGACGAGCAACAATGCAGATCAGTGTTCCGGCCAGGGCTGTACCCGCCCAACGCCGACGGCTAACTCGCTGTGGTTCCCAAGCGTCGGAATTGAGTTCTGATAGGCGACTGATTAACCTAAACTCGTGAAACTGTTCATATCTGCCGGGTGCCCCAGGTCTCGGATTTGAGACCTGGGCGGGTGGCCCACTCAAGCCGCTTTTGCTTGAGTGGGGTGGAGTGCCGAAAAGGAACAGGTCGGCCCGAACGGGCTCTTGTCCACAACAATATTTCCCAAACCATGCATTTGAATTACCCTCGATTCGCTAGAATAGAAATAGAGGGTAAAAAGAAGCGAAGCAAACCCCCAAAGGATGAACATCCCAAGCCGCGAAAGCGGCTTTTTCTTTTCCCAAACGCAGCCGGAGTCTCCGCCAGCTTGGCCCTAAGTTATTGATATAGGCTGACATACTAATAAGTCATTTGTTTTGTATGAAGTACAAGAAAATTCCGCTACAACTCCAACAAAACAAAGGAAAGCGGGAGAAAAATTGCATCCCCTTGGGGCTCCATCCGCAAGCCGCCCTCACGGATGCTGTTCCAGCTTGAAGTTCAGCAGGCCGGAGCTTCCCGTAACCGCCGTGATGTAGAGGCGCACCGCGTCTCCGGAGCCGGAGATGGGGTTCAGCACCACCGTCCCGTCCTGGGCTGAAACCACCTGCACCGTTGCCTGCTGAATCAGCGGAGCGGGCGGGCAGAGCGCTTCCGCAGAGCAGGGCTGGGTCCAGGCGTCGAGCGTCTCGTAAAATGTGACGACTGCTCCCGCCAGAGGATCACCCGCCGGGTCCGTGACTTCGAGGACGACAGGCGTGAACGGCGCTCCGGCGGGAACGTTCTGCGCGACTCCCGCGATGGGCTGAAGCCGCGCGGTCACGGGCGAGACCGAAACCACATTGAACTGCGCGCAGTTGCTGCCCGTCGTGAGGCACGCATTGACGGCGACAATGTCACCCACGGGAAGCGGCCCCACCGTGAGTTGCTGCGAGACGATGCCGTTGGTTCCGCTCAAGGTGGCGCTGGTTGGCGCGGAGATGCCGCTGGTCGTCGCGGTCCACATAACGGGAGTGCCAGCGGAGGGAGTGCCGTTCTTCAGAACCAGCCCTTCGGGGGTCCACGTGGCGACAGCCCCGGCGGCCAGATACAGGTTGGGCGTGAGCGGGCTGATGGCAGCCGCAGGGCCGGACTGCGCCGTGAACTGGCTGGTTACGCTGGCTCCGTTGGCCAGCGTAGCAGTGACGGCGGTGGTTGTAGTGGAACTGGCCGCAACGGCGAGGCTGGCTGTTCCGTTGGCTGCTGTGACGATGGAGCACGAAGGCTGCCCGCATGAGAGCGTGGCGGTGCCCTGCGTTACGGAGTAGGTAACGGTGGCCCCCGCCGCGGGCGACGTGCCGCTGGCGACAGCAACGGTAAAGGGTAGCGGCGCTCCCGGCGTGACGCTGCCCGAAGGCGCGGTGACGATGTTGATGGTGTCGTCATCGCCGGAGCCGTAGCTTACGCCGTCCGCAATAATCGCGATGCCCAGCGTCTGCGGGTCCTTCACCTCAACCGGAACAGTTCCGGTCGTGCCGTTGGATGCGGGCGCGTTGGCGGTAATTTCATTGGGAGATATGCTCGTGACGGTGGCGGCGTACCCGTTGACATAGACCACTGAGTCGGGCCGGAAGCCCATGCCCGTGATGGTGATCGGCCCTCCTTTGGAGGGCAGGATCGCCGGACGCACGCTGTCGGCATAAAGGACGCGCCCGCGATAGAGGTAGTCCGGGCGTCCGTCGCCGCGCATGTCGGAAACGCCCAGCCGGACTTCGCTGTCAGCGAGCGTGAGGACCGGTAGCTTGGTAAGTCCGGCGACGGCACCGTTGAAGGGCTGCGGCGTATAGGTCACGGGCGAAACGGCCATGGGGTCGGTGCCGTTCCACATACCTAGAACCAGTTGCGCTTTGTTCAGCGTGGGCTTGCCATTGTCGTCGAGCGCATAGGCCTCGACGGTGAATTCGCGATTGGCTTTCGCCCACCATTGGAGCCAGCTTGTGTGTCCGTACCCGGCGAGGCGCGCGGTCCACTCTCCCGTGGGCGGCACAGTCACGGCGGCGGAGAGCAGCCCATCATCGCCGCTCAGCGAGTCTCCGGCTGAGTTGCCGATGGTGACATTCTGAATCACGCTGGAACCTGCGGCGAGTCCGGGAATAGCAATGGCGGGCAGCGTTCCTGAAGGCGTGACCTGCCCCGTGGTGTAGGGCCCGACGGACTCAAGGCCGGTATCGAGCGGATTGATCGGCTCCAGGCTGAGCTGCCACGTATCCGTCGCGTAGCCGGGCGGAATGGGCACCCCGCTCAGGTCGAAATATCCTTCGAGTGAAAGGTCGTTGCTGCCGAATCGCACGAGGGAGTTCCCGGCAGAGTCGATATATCCGCTCACAAGATTTCCGGCATTGCCGCGAAACCGGACTCCGCTGACAGCCGTGACGGTGTAGCGAACATCGGGCAGCGTGGTGCCGGGAATCATGGGGCGCAGGACCACATTGACGCCCTGCATTCCCTGACCATTGCGGAAGCGAATGGTTCCTGTAACGGAAAGCGTATTCGGAGCGGTAAGCTTTTTATCCTTGAAGCTCGCGATGTTGTCTGCCGTGACCGGATAGAGCCGGTTCAGCGCGGCAATATCGTCCGGGCGCAGCGTGGTCCCATTGGGAATGCAGGTAACTCCCGTCCGGTTGCAGAGGCGCTCAATGGGATGCATGATCGGCCATCCTTCGAGGGCGGCGGATGTCGGTTGACTACCGAAGTTCTCCTCATTCACCTGCGACCAGTCGAGGCCGAGCACCTGCCCAAAGGCGCGTACAAGCTGGTACTGAAGCACGGCCAGATTGTCCGCGGTCGTAGCGCAAAGGCCATTCAGAATCACGAGCGCGTGGACGATATCTCCGGATGGCGAGAGATTATCAACAAAGGTAAAGACGCCGTTCTGCTGGCACATCGTCGGTGTGCTGGCGTCGGGGCCGAAGAAGGCGTTGATGACTGAGCCGTCCTCGTCATAAACAATGGCGATGGGCTTGGCCGTGTCACCCGATTGGATATCGGCCGGCAGAGCAAGCGTGCTGCCGGACCGCGACACATTGGATTCGCTCACGTCTTCACTCAGGCTTCCTCCTGCGGCGATGTTTACGCCTGCCGTGGGGACGGCGTTCCATACAGCAGCGGCCGCGGCAATCATGGAATTCGCTTGCGCCTGATTGACTGACGCGCTGAGGTCGCCGAGGTCGGTGTAGTAGCGAAGCTGCCCGCCCGCCCAGACAATGGGCTTGCCTGTGACGGCGGCGTCAAAGTAGGCGGTCCCGGCCACGTAGCGAGGACC
Organism: Acidobacteriaceae bacterium; assembly: GCA_025934135.1. Lineage (GTDB taxonomy): Bacteria > Acidobacteriota > Terriglobia > Terriglobales > Acidobacteriaceae > Silvibacterium. The sequence goes on from JAICYR010000092.1 coordinate 10,414, forward strand.
TCCAGCATAGGCTAGAGCGGAAAAAACGAACGTGAATGCGATAGCACGGAGGAGACGATGCATGGCGATGCTCCCGGCCCGGCTTACGCCGGACCTTTAGCTATTTCGCCACGCGGAGACTCGCGCTGTAGGAAATTCTGAGGAGATTCACAAGCAGCCTGCCCGGAATGGGAGCGGGAGGGATTGCCTTCCCATTTTGGAGCGCGCGCATCAGCAAAGCTTAGCAAGCTGTCCCCGCTGCCCAGCGGGTACAATCGAATACATATCCATGGCAGAGACGATTCGTGACACGGTGATCCTTGGCTCCGGCTGCGCCGGGCTGACTGCGGCCATTTATGCCGCGCGCGCCAACCTGAAACCACTGGTTCTGGAAGGTCACGAGCCCGGCGGTCAGCTTTCCATCACCACGCTGGTGGAGAATTTCCCCGGCTGGCCGGAAGGCATTCAGGGACCGCAGCTTATCGAGAACATCAAGCTGCAGGCCTCGCGCTTTGGCGCGGAGTTCCAGATGGGCCACCTGGCGTCGGCGGATTTGAGCAAACATCCCTTCGCGCTGCGAGTGGGCGCGGAGACCATCCACACGCGCACTCTGATTATCGCCAGCGGAGCCTCGGCGCGTTGGCTCGGGCTGCCCTCCGAGCAAGCGCTGATCGGCCACGGTGTCAGTTCGTGCGCCACCTGCGACGGCTTCTTTTTCTCCGGCAAAGAAATCGCCGTGATTGGCGGCGGCGACTCGGCAATGGAGGAGGCGCTGTTCCTCACGCGCTTCGCAACCAAAGTCACGCTGCTCCACCGGCGCGACCAGTTCCGCGCCTCCCACATTATGCTGGAGCGCGCCATGGCGCATCCGCAGATCGTCTTCCGCACCAACACCGTGGTGGAAGAGGTGTTGGGCGTCGAGGACAAGGAAGTGAAGGGTGCGCGGCTGCGCGACACCGTTACGGGTGAGGAAGAGATTCTCCCCATCAGCGGGTTTTTCCTGGGCATCGGACACGAGCCTAACGCCAGGATGTTCGCCGGGCAAATCGATCTCGACGACGACGGCTACATCAAGACCACGGACTATGTCTTCACGCGCGTTCCCGGCGTCTTCGCCTGCGGAGACGTGCAGGACCGCCGCTATCGCCAAGCCATTACCGCCGCTGGAACCGGCTGCATGGCCGCACTTGAAGTCGAGAAATATCTGGAAGAACGCGGCAGGTAAGGACTGGCCGTCCAGGCAAACGCGCCTTTGGCGCAACTTGATTCAGCATCCGTGGCCGCTTCCGCTGGTCGCGGAAAAGGCTCAGCCGCGGCCCAGCAGTTTACCGGCCATGCGCAGTGGACGCAGAACACCATAAATCCACCACAGCGGACGAGGGAGCATCATCCAGCTTCCATCCTCGGTGGTCCTGTCCGTAAAAATATGAGATGCCAGCGCGATTTTTCCGCGTAGCGCCTGCTTGGCGCGCAGTTGGAAAACGTAGCGGGCAGTGCCCTCACCAGGATGCAAATGCTGGCTGAGATTGCGTGTGACCCTTTCAGCAAGTCGGGTCGCAGTTGCGTCTGCCTGAATGCGTCCATCGGCTGACGCGGGTAAAGGCGCGCCGAGAAGATCGCGGGCCAGCACGAGCCCCGTCAACATGCTGCGCAGTCCGCCTAGCCGCAGTGCGGTCTGGAAGTGCGGCTCCCAATCAACGTCAGGAAAGCGGCGCAGAAATTCAGCCAGATCGCAGATGCGGCGCAGGTCGCCCCACTGGTCGCCTCCGCCCTGCGATGCCAAATAGAGCGGCAGGTCCTGGGCCGCAAACGTGGGCACGCTGGAACCCGCAAGAACAATCGGCTGAAATCCGGACGGAAAATCGCTGAGAGAGGGAGAGAGCGCGACCGAGTCATGCGCGGGCTTCCAGTGCAGGTCGATGTCCACTCCGGGAAAATTGCTGATCAATTTGTACTCGCCCATGTGGTGCAGGAACTCCAGCACTCTTCGGCTGTCGAGCTTCCAGAATGGCTTGTACCCAAGCTGCGTGATGAACTCGACCGCGCGGCAAAAATCGGCCTCATGCACCAGCAGATCAAGGTCGTGGAATTCGCGGAGCGAGAAATCCCCGTAAGCCATTTGCGCGATGACGGAACCTTTGACGGCAGCAACGGAGATTCCCGCCTTGTGGAACTCTGCTGTCACGCGAAGCAGCTCGCCGGTGAGGAAGAGATTTCTGCCGGTGAGCAACTGATGCGCCTCGTCCCACGCGGCCTGCACCTCGGCGGGAATGCGGCGCCAGCAGGTTTCGCGAAGACCCTTGTAGACGAGAGGACGCACGCTATTGCTGGCAGCAAGGTCGAGGAGTGCGCTCCAGTCGATGCCCGCGTCAGCCAGCGCATCAATGCGCGCGTGGTCGGGCGCGGTCCGGGCCGCGGCGAGGAGCAGGTCGAATTCGCGGGTGAAATCCGCCGAGTTGCGCAATTCCGTTTTCGACGCGGCGGCGATTTCCATCTCGAGATTGGACATCATGCGAGGGGCTGAGAAGCTTCCACTCAGTATATTCACAAGCGCTGCTACGAAATCGCAAGCGGCACACACCGGGGCCCCCACGAACAGGTCTTCGTTCGTGGGGTGGACACAAGCTTGTGTGGCGATCATGGTTCCCTCAGCGCAATTCTTCCAGCGTCCACGCCGGAGTTGCCCCCGCCCTGCTGGCCACCAGCGCGCCAAGCGCGTTGGCGAATGCGGCGGCGTTCTCAATCGCCCAGCCGAGATGGAATCCGTGCAGGAATGCTGCCGAAAAAGCGTCTCCGGCGCCCACCGTATCCACCACCTTCACCGCGACTCCCGGAAACACTCGCAGTGCGCCGTGCGACCACACAGCACAGCCATGCTCGCCCAGCGTTATGCAGATCAGTTCGTTGTCGTGGGCCTGTGACCAGAAGCGGCAGAAACCGTCAATCGAGAAGTTTTCCGAAGTATGGGTCATGCAAAACAACGTTTCGGCTTCGGATTCGTTGAGCTTCACGATAGTTGCGAGGGCGGACAGCCTTCGCACAAGTTCGAGGCTCCACTGCCCTTCGCGCAGGTTCATGTCGTAAAAGCGCCGTGCCGCGGGCGCGGCGGCAATCAGCCCACGCAGCAACGCTTCATTATCCGGAGAGGTCTGCGCAAGAGTACCGAAGTAAATCCAATCCGGGCGCGCATCGGCAATTTTCCCGAGCGCCGGTTCATCGAGACCCGCAAAATCATACGCGGCGGGGCGAATAATCTGAAAAGTCGCACTGCCGGAAGCGTCCATGGCCGCGACTGCCGTCCCGGTGGGCTGCTCGGGCAGGGTCTGAATGAATTCAGTTCCCAGCCCGTGACCGCGAATCAACTCCAGCGCCCGCGCGCCGCGAGCATCCTCCCCGACTGCACTAACCAGCGCCGCCTCATTCCCAAGCCGCTGCGCGCAAATGGAGAAATTAAGCGGCGCTCCGCCAAGAAACTCGCGGTCGCCGATCACGTCCCACAGAACTTCTCCAATGCTGATGACGCGCACACGGCCCCTATTGCTTGTCCACGTTAACGTAATACAAATCGGTGGGAACCTGGAACTGCTCTTTGGTCAGGTCCGTCTTCATC
>JAICYR010000103.1 GCA_025934135.1 Acidobacteriaceae bacterium
ATCACCACTCCAGCCAGAATCGAAAACGCCGCCAAAAACCGCACCACCAGCGTGATGTGCCCCACCACCCGTTGCACCGTATCCAGAATGTCCGCCAGGCTCACCACCGTAATCGTGGGATACTTCGCGAACAGCGCGCGCTCCATCGGAGCAATCTCCGCCGGAGCAAAATGCGCCGCCCCGTACCACGTCGCCGGAACGCCCTTCAGCAGCGCGGGCGCTAGGATAAATTCACTCCGCGCGTAGGCGCGCTCGCCGTCCACCTTGTAAATCGCCGCCACCTTGGTTGAAACCTTGTGGTCGCTTACCTCGAACTCCACCGTCGAGCCAACTTTCAGATGCAGCCGCCGCGCCGCACGCTCCACTACCGCCAGCCCGGACTTGTCTCCCTTCCCCCACCACTTCCCTTCCAGCACCGTCGTTCCCGCCGGGACCCCCTCCGACCACGCCAGCGACACCGACCGCAGCATTCGCCTCGGATAATCCTCCGTCTTGAGCTTCTCCACGCTCACGCCGTTAATCGACACCATTCGCGACTGGATGACCGGCACCGTCTCCATCTCGCCCGTCACTCCCGGAAGCCCCTTCAGCAGCGTCTTCACGCCCGCAATCTCATCCGGCGCAATGTCCACCAGAAATACATTCGGCGTCCCCGGAGCCACCTCGCTGCGCATCTCGCGCACCACCGCGCTCTGCATCAGGAACACCGCCAGCGTCAGCATCACGCCCGTGCCCAGCGCCGCCAGCACCGCCGCCGACTGGTTCCCCGGACGATGCAAATTCGCCAGCCCGTGCCGCACCGCCGACGGAAGCCCCGCCCGCGTCCGCGCCAGAAACGCCCTCAGCCCTCGCAGCGTCGCCCACGACAGCCCCAGCACCACCGCCAGCACCGCCGCCAGGCTTCCCGCAAACCATCGCCCCACCAGCCACGAATCCGACAGCACCGTCGCAACGCCCGCCAGCCCGGCCACAATCACGATGATCGAAGCCCATTGCAGCTTGCGCTCCCACTGCCGCTGAAGCCATCCGCCTGCGTCACTCGAATCCACCGTATGCCGCAGCACCGCAATCGGCCGCACATTCCGAACGTCAAGCAACGGAGGCAGACAGAACAGCACCGTCGTCAGCACACCCACCGCCAGCGCCGCCGCCATCGGCTTCGCCGCCACCGCGAGCGCCGGATGCAGCGGTAGCAGCGTCCCCAGCAGCGACGGAAAGGCATACTGCACCGCCAGTCCCGCCGCCACTCCAATCAGCCCGCCAAGCAGGCCCAGAAACACCGTCTGCAGCATGTAAATCCGCAGAATGTCCGCCGAAGTCGCGCCCATCGACTTCATAATCGCCAGCACTTCAATCCGCTGCTGCAAGTGCGCCCTCATGGCCATGCCCACGCCAATCGCGCCCAGCACCATCGCCACCAGGCAGATCAAACTCAGCAGCCCCGTCGCGTGGTCCAGCCCATGCGTCAGCTCCGGATTCGTCTCCCGAAAATCCGTCACCAGCGCGTCCGGCAAAATCTTTTCCACCTCGCCGCGCACCGCCGCAATGTCCGCGCCCTCGTCCAGCTTGAACAGATACCGCTCCGTGGCCCGGCTTCCCTCCGCCAGCAGCCCCGCGCCTTCCATCGCCGCGCGCGTCATCATCACCCGCGGACCCAGCCCAAACCCCGCGCTGATGCGGTCCGGCTCCCTCACAATCACCGCCGCAATCGTGAACCATTGCGTACCCAGCTTCAGCCGGTCGCCAACCTTCGCATTCAGCCGCACCAGCAGATTCTCATCCACCAGCACCGTGCCGTCTGTCAGCACGTCGCGCAGGTTCCCCGCCGGCCGCAGCGCCACCGTTCCATAAAACGGATACGCCGCCGGATCCACCGCCTTCAAATTCACCAGCAGCGGCACAGGATCGCCCGCCACCTTCGCCATCGAGACGGTTTCCGTCACCAGCGTGCGCCGCACGCCCTTCAGCGCGTCCAGTTGCCGAGCCTCATCCGGAGTCGCCAGCCTTTGCAGCCGCGCAGAAAGGTCTCCGGCCATCAGTCCGCGCGCGTCCCGCAGCAGCGCGTTCTGGAAAGCCTCACTGAAGCCTCGCACCCCCGTCAGCGCCGCCACTCCAATCGCCACAGACAGCAGCACAAACGCGAACTTCCCCTTCGACGCCCGCAGCTCGCGCCAGGCCACACGCCACGCCGTAGCCCACGGAAGCGCCGGCTTGCGGCCATTCAGCGGGGCCGCCACCGCCGCCGGCTTTTCTGTACCCAATGCGCCCATTACGCCATCACCGCGGCCATTTCGTCTTCAACCACCAGCCCGTCCCGCAAATGAATCCGCCTGTCTGCCCGCGCCGCAATTTGCGGATCATGCGTTACCAGCACCAGCGTCGTGTTGCCCTCGCGCTGCCGCTCCGTCAGCAGCTTCAGAACCTGCTCGCCGTTCGTCGAATCCAGATTTCCCGTCGGCTCGTCCGCCAGCACAATCGGCGGGTCCAGCACAAACGCCCGCGCCAGCGCCACCCTCTGCTGCTCGCCGCCTGAAAGCTGCACCGGATAATGCCCCATCCGGTCGCCCAGCCCCACCGCCTCAAGCAGCGCCGCGGCCTTTGCCCTGCCGTCTCCCCGCGCGTTCAACTCATGCGGAAGCAGCACGTTCTCCAGCGCCGTCAACGTGGGAATAAGTTGATAGGACTGAAACACGAACCCCACCTTGCTCCCGCGCACGCCCGCCAGCTTGTCCTCGGCCAGTTGGCTGATCGGGACCCCATCCAGCAGCACCTCGCCTTCCGACGCCGAATCCAGACCCGCCATCAGCCCCAGCAGCGTCGTCTTCCCCGAACCCGACGCGCCCATGATCGCCACAAACTGGCCTTGCGGAACCACCAAATCGATCCCACGCAGAATCTCCACTACCCGCGTCCCATTGCGAATCGACTTCCTCAGCCCCCGAACCTCAATCATCCATCTCTCCATTACAAATAACGATGTCATTCTGAGCGGAGCGCGCAGCGCGGAGTCGAAGAATCTGCGGTTCCGTCCCTACAATCCGGGTGCCCCACGTCTCGCCTTTGAGACGTGGGTTCCCAGTCCCCCTGTACCCTTATCTTATGAAGCGCCTTCTCCCGCTCCTGCTCTTCCTGCTCGTCCCTATAACCTACGCGCAACCCACCATCGTATGCTTTGGAGACAGCATCACGGCGGGCCGCGGCGCGCCCGCGGGCCACAGTTATCCAGATTATCTGCAAAAGCTATTAGACTCGCGCGCCTACCATTACCGCGTCCTCAACATGGGCATCAGCGGAGACACCACCAAGGACGCGGTCTCGCGCCTGCCCAATGTGCTGGCCGCCCATCCCTACCTTGTTGTTGTGGAACTTGGAGGCAACGACATGCTGCGCGGACTGCCCATTACCGCCACCCGCGCCAACCTCGACCGCGTCATCGCCGCGCTCCAGCGCGCCCACATTAAGGTCGCGCTCGCCGGAATCACCCTGCCGCCCAACTACGGCGCCGACTACATCCACGCCATCAGCCAGACCTACGCCGACGCCGCCAAAAAGTATCGCGTCCCGCTGCTGCCCTTCGTTTACGACCACGTCTACGACGTGCCGGGAGCCATCCAGCCCGACGGCGTCCACGCCACCGCCAAAGGCAACGCCCTCGTCGCGAAAAATATCTTCGCGCTCATCCAGCCCATGCTTAAGAAATAGAAATGTGGGTGCCCCACGTCTTGAAGAGACGTGGGAAATCCTACGTCCCCGTCCGCCAGAACTCCGCCGACTCCAGTTCGCCCTCGTGGAAATTGAAATCAGACTGGATCTTGTACACCTCGTGCACCACCGGATAGAGCACCAGAAGGTTCCGCTCCGATGCCACCATTTCCAGGACAGGCTCCAGCGACTCCTCGATTTGCTCAATGGTCGGAATTACGATCCGCATTGAGCACTCACGCGCCAGCGCCCCATTCACGTAGAGATACAGTTGGTCCTTGATCTCCTGGCTGTGGCTCTTCACCGGGTAATAAAGCGACAGCTTGATGCACAGCCCATCACCATCACCCAGCAACTCCTTAAAGGTGTACTCCTCCGCCCTCATCGCGAGCGGAGTGCGCCACTGCCGCGAGATGCTTTTGAGCCACATCGAGATTGGGTCCCGCGGTCGGACGATACAGAACAGCACAGCCAGCAGCAGAGGGATGATAGCGGCAACAAGGAAGAGGGCGGTGGTCTGCGAACTGGTGTTCACAAGGGCCTCGCGAGCAAAGACCGCATACGCCGATGCGATCAGCGCAACATAAAGTGCGGATAGGACCGCATACGCGCCGATGATTCTTGCGGGGCGCAGGAAGTTCTCGACATCAACAGCACTATCAATATGGGCTTGTGGTGGATTCTGGCGTCTCATCAAGTCTCTCGGTTCCAGCCGCCGCAAATCGGGCAGCGGCAGCCGGCAGGAACATCGAAAAGAAAAACAGGGGGACGGGAAGCGAACTCTGGAGGAGTGGCAACAACGCAGTCACAACAATCAATTTTGCTGGGGGAACAGCGGAGAGGATACTTCGCCACCAGCATAGCAATTGCTTTCCGGCTCTGTCCACACCTCCAACGAGCATCCAAAAGATGCTGCTGGAGCGTCGGCAGGTTGCCTGCGATTCTGCGGTCACGTTCAATAAAAAGCGTCCAGGGATACGGTTCAGGATCAGGTGGGTGCCAGTTGGGTACCCCTGGCCGCCCGGTCCTTAGCTGACTCCCGCTGCTATCATCAGAGATTGGCGCATTCGCGCAATCGTCGCGGTTCGCGCATAACCTCTGATTCAGGACAAGCATGAAGACTGGCATTATCGGCCTGCCGCAGGTGGGCAAGACATCCCTGTTCCGCATTCTTACGGGAGCAAAAATCGAAGACCGTGGCTACTCGAACCCCCGCGAGTCGCACCTGGGCGTGGCCAAGGTTCCCGACGAGCGTCTGGACAAGCTGGCCGCGCTCTACAACCCGAAAAAGACCACCTTTGCCACGGTGGAGTTCGCCGACGTGGCGGCCATTGGGCAGGAGGCGCTCAAGGAGACCGCGTTTCTCACCAACCTGCGCAACGTGGACGCGCTGATCCATGTGCTGCGCGCGTTTGAGGACGATGCCATTCCGCACGTTGGCCCCATCGATCCGCTGCGCGACATCAAGAACGTCGAGTTTGACCTGATGGTCTCCGACCTCACGCAGATCGAAAAGCGTCTGGAGCGGCTTGAAAAAGACCTGAAGAAAACCCGCACCGCCGATCTTGAAAAGGAGCAGGCGCTGCTGCTCCGCTCGAAAGAAGCTCTCGAAGCCGAGAAGCCGCTCCGCGAACTGGAGATGTCGCCGGAGGAGAAGAAGCTGATTCGCGGCTTCATGTTCCTTTCGCAAAAGCCGATTCTTTACGCGTTGAATCTTTCGGAGAGCGCGACGCTGGGGGCCGATCTGGAAGCGGCGGCGGAAAAGTACAAGGTGGCGGAGTTCGCCTCGCGTCCCAACGCCGGAGTGACGGCCTTCTGCGGCAAGGTGGAAGCCGAACTGGCCGAGATGCCGGATGAGGAAGCCGCCGAGTTCCTCGCTTCGTATGGACTCACGGAGAGTGGGCTTGTGCGGCTCATCCGCAAGAGCTATGAGTTGCTGGGCCTCATCAGCTTCTTCACCGCCGGAGAAGACGAGTGCCGCGCCTGGACCGTCCCCGCAAACTCGCGCGCGCAGGAGGCCGCGGGGGCCATCCACACCGACTTGGAAAAGCACTTCATCCGCGCCGAAACCATCCACTGGGACACGCTGCTGGAGGCGGGATCGGAAGCGGCAGCGAAAGCACAGGGCACGCTGCGGCTCGAAGGCAAGGACTATCTCGTGAAAGACGGAGATGTAATGCACATCCGGCATAGCGGGTGAGCGCCCGCCCATGATCCTTTCCATCATCCTCGGAATTGTTGCCGCGCTAGCTGATGTTGTCGGCGGCATGATCCTAGTGCGCCGCGAGTGGCCGCAGCATTACCTGCGCTACTTTGTCGCGCTCGGCGCGGGCTTCATGATGGCCGTCGCGTTTCTGGAAATGGTTCCGGATAGCCTGAAGTTCCAGTCGCAATGGGAGCCGGTGCTGGTGCTGGCCGGCTACTGCGCCATCCACCTGCTGGAACACACCATCACGCCTCACTTCCACTTTGGCGAGGAGACCCACGGGCACGAGTTCGTCTCCGCGCATACGGGCAACTCCGTGCTGGCCGGGCTGGCCGCGCACGCGCTCTTCGACGGGGTCGCCATCGGCTCGGGATTCGTCCTCTCAAACCTGCTGGGCTGGCTGATCTTCATCGCCATTTTCCTGCACAAAATGCCGGAAGGCTTCACTGTCGCCTCGGTCATGATGGCCTCGGGACGCAGCCGCCGCACGGCGCTGGTCTCCGCCATTGTGCTGGCGCTGGCGACGGTCATCGGAGTGCTGCTCATCAGCCTGCTTCCGGGCTGGGTTGAGGTGGGCCTGCCGCTCTCCGCCGGAGTCGCAATTTACGTGGCCGCGACCGACCTGGTGCCGGAAGTCAACCGCGAGCCAGGCATCCGCATGGCGCTGGTCTTCTTCCTTGGAGTCGGGCTCTTCCTTGCCATCAAGCTGCTGGCCCCTCAGCTTTAGAAAACGGCGAAATCCTACACGCTCGGGTAAGACGAGTAGGACTTGAGCGCCTTGTCATACGGAAAGTCGTCCCCCATGGAATGGCCCCAGGCGATGAGCGCCTTATCGAATTTTTCCATCAACGGCTTGTTTGCCGGGTCCTTCACCAGGTTTTTCATCTGGTACGGGTCGGCGTCGTTGTCATAGAGGCACCAGCGGCCGTCCAACTGCACGGCATAGGTATGCGTCCCGGTGCGAACGCCGCGATAGGTCGGAGTATTGACTTCCATCCGGTCGGCCGGCCCCTTGTCATTCATCAGGAACACCATCTCGGCAGACGAGAACTGCTTATCGCCGCGCATTAATGCTGAAAAGTCCCGGCCACTGCAATGCTTTGGAACAGCAATTCCGGCCAGGCCGCACAGCGTCGGGTAAATATCGACGGAGGCGAACAGCGCATCGGAAGTTTCGCCCCGGCCCTTCCTTCCCGGCAGACGGACGAAAAATGGCACCCGGCAAGATTCCTCGTGCGGCATCTGTTTGCCCATGTGGCCGTGCGAGCCCATCATCTCCCCATGATCGGAGGTGTAGACGACGATGGTGTCATCCGCCATGCCGTTCTCGTCCAGAGCGTGGAGCAGCCGCGCAAATTCCTTGTCCACCGCCGTAATGCCGCCGTAGTAGCCCTGCTCCGCCTCGCGCAGCGCGTCGAAGGAATCGAGCTAGGCGGTGAACGACGTGAGCAGTTCGCCATTCCTGACAACGGCTGGTCCGACCGGCTGTTCCTGGCCATTTACCTCGCGCGCGGAAAGAATCGGCGAAGCAAAGGCGACGTGAACGTTGGCTTCCGGTTTGCCGGAAAGTTCCACCATGCGGAGGATGAAATCGTTGCTGTTCTCCGCGCGCTTCAACGCCATAATCTTCACGCGGGGGTTGCTGATCTTCACCAGCGAAAATTCGCGGCCCAGTGCTCCGGGATGTTTTGCGCTGGTGAAGGCAATCAGAGGGTCATTGAGTTCCTGCCCCTGCCAGTCTGTCTGCGCGGTGCGCCAGTCGTCGGCGTGCCCCGCGATGCCATAAACAAATTCGTGATGACCCAGGTCTTGTGTGGCCTGGTCCGGATAGCCGCCGCGCACTCCCGGAGTACGAATCAGGGTGAGCCGGATGGTATTGTCGTTCAGCTTGTCCGATCCATTCTTGCAGTCCGTGAGGATCGTCGCGCCGAATGTTCCTGTGGCATCGGTCAAATCGATCCACTGGTGCGACAACACCTCGAATTTCCGCGGGCGCGCATTCGGGCGCTGGATTGTGCCGATCCCGAGATTGTAGGTTGCGAATTGGTTGTGCGCCGCCAGCGGGAAGACGGCTTTCAGGTTCGATTCGCGCGTATTCCAGTCGATCGCGTTCTTCACGATCACACGTTTACCGGCCTCGCCCGTCGCCAGCATGATGGTCTGCACGAATTTTGATCCCGCGGTTGTGCGGCTGACCTCATGGCCACGCGCGCGGGGCCCCTTTTCTACTATGCGGATGGTTGCTGGCCCGCTCACATACTCACGCGGAGCCGCCTGCTCCTGGTCCCAGTCCATGTTCCACGCTGGCCACTGTTCAGGGTTGTCATAGGAAATCGCCAGCCGCATTGGTCCGGCAAGCAGCTCCTTGTGAATCTGCTTGTCGAAGATGCTGGCTATATCGCCATTCTTGTCCAGCGTGACGCGGTAATACTGGTTTTCAAGAGAATTCTGCGATACATGCAGTGAGCTGTTTTCAGCCTCGTGATTTGCCGGACGCACACTGTACACCGCATATCCCACAGAAGGCGCCTTGGCAAGGAAGATTACTTTGCCATTGGAGACTTGCGCAGGGGTGGTCCGGCCATCCGGACCGGTCACCGCGACCGACTGCGTCGTTCTACCCGGAAGATCAACCTTCTCGGAGAATTCGCCATTGGCGTGAGCAGGTAGGAGTTATAGATGGTGCGGTGGCATTGTGCGCACGACGCGTCAGCGACTTTCACGGGAGCCTCGCGATCGCTTTTCCTCTGTGGAATACGAACTGCCTGGTAGGGCTTTTCTGGGGATGGGTTTCTTTTTCACGAACTGAAGGGCGCCGGCAAGGCGAACTGGGCCAAGGTGTTGGGCGGCGCCGTCGCGATTGTAGCCAGCGCTGTGATGCTGTCGGCCGCGTCCATCCATTCAGGATCGATCACCTCCGCCCGCGCCTCGTCCGGCGTGGTTGCCGCCCTGGGAGCGGGGCTGATGTGGGGCACCATGTATGTGCCTTATCGCAAGGCCTACATCTCGGGAATGAATCCGCTTTCCTTTGTCACCGTCTTCACCTTTGGGGAACTGGGCACCATGGGAGTGCTGGCGCTGGTTCTGCACGGGGGCGGCGGTTCTCTCGCCACCGAGCTGCATGCGCTGCACCCGTCCATGTTGTGGCTATTTCTGGGCGGCTTCTGCTGGGTCATCGGCGATCTTTTCCAGCAGTATGCGACCAAATACATTGGCATTGGCCGCGCGATTCCTCTCTCGAACACCAATCGGTTATGGGGCCTGGCGTGGGGAGCCTTTGTTTTTGGGGAGTTTGCGCACACCTCTCTCCCGCTGCGCATTCTTGTCCTCGGAGCTTCGGCCATCATGATCCTGGGCGCCCTTGCCATTACCAGCGCCTCCGCTCCTGTGACCGAGCGGGAGTCCTGCCTGCGCGCCATTGGGCGTGAATGCGAGAAATACCGTCTGGATATAACGCGCACCATTCGCGCCTATGAGGGCCTGGAACCCGAGCACAATGCATCGCAAAAGCGCCCATGGTGGGACTTCCTGATCCTTGGTGCGGCTGCCGCGATCTTTGTGTGGCTTGCTCTCGACGTTCACAAGCCACCTATTCCAATGCACCTTGGCGCGGCTACGCTGCTCACCGCGATTCTTCTGGTGCTGTTTCTGGCATGCGGCTGGATGCTTTGGAAACAGACACGTTTCAGTTGAGGCGCGCAACTGCGGCGTCGCCAAGACTGCCGAGGCTGTATTGCTCGGCGAGATTCCGAAAGGCGCGCACCTGCTCCCCCGCCCACGCCTCATTCCTGCCTGTCTCGCGCGCCAGCAGCTTCGCCGTTTCCGGAGCCATTCGCATGGCTGCGCGCGCATTGAGCGGCAGCGCACGCAGGCGCCTGGCCAGCACGTCATCGAGCGTGCGCGCCATTTCGTACCGGGCGGCCCACACAACCTCCGCGCCGGTGTACGGTAGTTCACCGTCAAGCTGCCGCGCCAGTTCCGGCTCGTTCGCAGCCAGATCGCGAATGTGCGCGGCGTCCGAACCGTAGGCGGCGAGCGCGCCCGTTACGTTTGCACCACAGCCATGAAGGCGGAGCGCCTTGGTGACACATGGAATTGGCCTAAGCCGTCCCACTTTGATAGCTTCATCGACCGTATCCTCAGCCATCCTGCGATAGGTGGTCCATTTGCCACCGGCGATGGTGAGCAAGCCAGACGAGTCGACGCTGATGCTGTGCTCCCGCGAGAGCCTCGAAGTCGCACGCATCCGCGCGCCAGAAGCTTTCACGAGCGGGCGCACTCCGGCGAACGAGCTCAGAATGTCCTCTCGCCGCGGTTTTTTCCGCAGATAGCGCCCGGCGGTCTCCAGAAGGAATTGAATTTCCTCCTCCAGTGGGCGAGGTTCATAGCATGGCGCGGCGATAGGCGTATCCGTCGTGCCGAGCAACGTATGCTCGTGCCACGGAATTGCAAACATCAGCCTGCCATCGCTTGTGTGCGGGACCATGATGGCCGCCCCTCCGTTAAGGAACGAATTGTCAAAAACGAGATGAATTCCCTGGCTGGGCGCGATCATGGCCGGTGCGCCAGAATCCGCCAGGCGGCGCACTTCATCAGAGAAAATGCCCGTGGCGTTCACGACCACGCGGGCTTTGCAGAAAAGCCTTTCGCCAGTTTCGCCGTCCAGGGCAATGGCGCCGTTCACAAAACCAGCGCCGTCTTTGGCGATTTCGACAACACCCGCATGATTCAGAACTACGGCGCCATGATCCGCTGCGGTTGCGACAATCGTCATCAGCAGTCGCGCATCATCGAACTGGCCATCGTGGTAAAGAACGCCGCCGCGAAGGTTCTCCCGCCGAATTCCCGGCTGGCGATCCAGCGCCTGTGTTCGGGAGAGGAGCTTTGATTTTGGAAAGCCGGTTCGGCCTGCGAGCAGGTCATAGAACTTCAGCCCCGCACCATAAAATGGCTTTTCCCAAAACTTGTAGCTCGGAATGAGGAACGGAAGCTCATGCACCAGATAGGGCGCGTTCCGCAGCAAAATTTCGCGTTCTTTCAAGGCTTCCATCACCAGCGTGAGGTTGCCTTGTTGGAGGTAGCGAACGCCTCCGTGGATCAGCTTGGTGCTGCGGCTCGAAGTTCCCTTGCCAAAATCCTCGCGTTCCAGCAGAAGCACAGAGTAGCCGCGACTGGCTGCGTCCAGGGCGGCCCCGGCCCCGGTCGCGCCTCCTCCAATCACCAGTATGTCCCACGGCTCTTTACGCTCGCGCACTCGGGCCAGCATTTCCTCGCGCTTCATGCGAGGCCGGTATTCCAGGACGTCGCGCGGCCCACCGCGTCAATCCATTTGGCATAGAGCCGCGCCATTTCCGATGGATCCGCCCCCGGGCGAAATACCGTGTCTGAAGCCCGCTTCCGGGCGAGCGTCTCTACGTCGGACCAGAAGCCGGTCGCCAGTCCCGCAAGGTAGGCGGCACCGAGCGCCGTGGCCTCGAACACCGCTGGGCGCTCTAACGGAATGCCGAGCAGGTCCGCCTGAAACTGCATCAGAAGGTCGTTGCTCGCGGCGCCACCGTCCACACGCAGGTGAGCCGAGGGCCTTCCCGAACTACGATCCATCGCTTTAAGAACATCCGCCACCTGAAAGGCAATGCTCTCCAGCGCGGCGCGTGCTATGTGCCCGATTTCTGTGCTGCGCTGAAGGCCGATGATGAGCCCACTGGCATTTGGATCCCACCACGGAGCACCCAGCCCCGTGAACGCCGGCACAAAATAAACGCCGTTGGAAGATTCCGCCGACTTCGCCAGCGCCTCAATCTCGGACGATTGCCCGATGAACTTCATGTTGTCGCGCATCCACTGCACCACGGCCCCGCCGATAAAGATGCTTCCCTCCAGTGCATATTCCAGTTTCCGCGCCGGACTGCAAGTGAGCGTGGTCAGCAGTCGCTGGTTCGAGAGAGTGAACTCATCTCCGGCGTTTTGCAGCAGAAAACATCCGGTGCCATACGTACACTTCGCGTCTCCGGCGCGCGTGCATAAATGGCCGAAAAGCGCCGACTGCTGGTCGCCGGCGACCCCCGCTATCTCGATGTCCGCGAGGCCGAGTGTGGTGGTGACACGGCCAATTTTTTCGCTGGACCACACCACCTCCGGCATCATGCTTTCGGGAACATTCAGCAGCTTCAGCAGATCGGCGTCCCACTTGTCTTCAACAATGTTGTAGAGCAGCGTTCGCGAAGCGTTGGTGCGGTCGGTGACGTGCCGCTTTCCGCTGGTCAAATTCCAGATGAGCCAGCTATCCACGGTGCCAAAAGCGAGTTTGCCCTGTTCGGCCTGCTGTCGCGCGCCGGGAACGTTATCCAACAACCACGCTATCTTCGTGCCGGAAAAATACGGGTCCACGATCAGCCCTGTCTTGGCGCGAATCGCATCTTCCGCGCCTTCTGCCGTCAGCCGGCTGCACAGAGGCGCGGTGCGCCGGTCCTGCCAGACGATCGCGTTGTAAATCGGCCGGCCCGATTCGCGGTCCCATACGACGGTGGTTTCTCGCTGGTTGGTAATGCCCAGCCCCGCCACGTCACGTGGTCGCGCGCCGGCTCTTCCCAGCGCTTCCACGGCAGAGCTGAGCTGCGAGGTAAGAATCTCATAAGGATCGTGCTCCACCCATCCGGTATTGGAATAGATCTGCCGGAACTCCTGCTGCGCGATTTCGACGATCTGGCCGCTTTCATCAAACAGGATGGCCCGCGAGCTGGTCGTGCCCTGATCAAGAGAAAGGATGTATTTCATAGCTCTCTTTTTGTTTTTTCCCAACAACCCGATACTATTCGTTGTGCCCCGTCTG
>JAICYR010000290.1 GCA_025934135.1 Acidobacteriaceae bacterium
AAGGACGCGCTGCTCCACGTGCCCAACGCCGGCAATACCCTCTATGAAGACATGGGCATGGCCAAGCGCGCGGACCGCTTCAAGGGCGGCATGGAGGATCTGGGCCCGGGTCCCGACAGCTCCACCAATGGCGCCAAGGAATTCGACCGGCTGGAGCAGTACGCCAAGCTGATGGCGCCTCCGGTGATCAAATTCAAGGACATGGATCTGGCCTCCTTCCTGACCAGCCACAAGGTCATCAACGGCCCCATTTTCCCCTTCGACGTCCGGACGGACTTCGTCAAGGTTACCGACGATACGGTGCTGGTCCCGATCACGCTGCAGATCAAGAACCGCGATATCACCTTCAACACCAAGGATGGCGTCTCCAAGGGGGTTGTGGACATCATCGGCCGCGTCTCGACCATCACCGACCGCGTCGTGCAGACCTTTGAGCAGCCGGTTGAGGTGGAGGAACCAGCGGAGTTACTCCCCAAACTGCTGGACAGCGCCTCCCTGTACTGGCAGGCCGTTCCGCTGCGGCCAGGCCGCTATCGTATTGATATTGCGATCAAAGACGCCAATAACCCCAACCACGTGGGGGTCTGGGCGCAGGCCGTCACCGTGCCCCGCTATGACGACGACCGGCTCTCGACCTCATCGCTGATCCTGGCCGACAAGATGGAGCGGGTGCCCTCCAAACAGATCGGGCAGGGCATGTTCATCCTGAGCAATACCTATGTGCGGCCAAGGGTTACGTCCAACCCGGCCACGCCGGCCGTCTTCCATCGCAACCAGAATCTAAACTTCTGGATGCAGGTTTATAATCTTGGCCTGGACGAGAAGAGCAAGCAGAATAACGCTACAATCAACTACCAGATTCTGAATGCGGCCACGAACAAGCCGATTCTGAATACGGATGAAGCGTCTCAGAAGCTCAGCGCCTCGTCCGACCAGTTGACGCTGGAGAAGTCCCTCCCCCTTGCAAGTCTTGAGCCGGGGAAGTATATCGTTAGGATCAGCGTGAATGACGGCGTGACGCATCAGCAGATCGCACAGTCGGCGCCATTCACGGTGGAGTAGGCTCAAGGGAGGTGCTTCCGTTCCCCGCGGAAGCGAAGCCACAGCGGCCCACAGAGCCAGCGTGGTTGGTCATGAATTAGGGAGCAGCGCCAGGGAGCTAACAACGAACGGATGCAGTGACAAGACGTAGCTACATTTCCGCTTCGATGCTCGTTGTGGTCGCCATGTTCGCCATGGCATTGGTGCAGGCTGAGGCGCAGTCCGCCAGCCTGACAGGTATCGTGCGCGACAGCCACGGCACGCCGCAAAGCGGCGCCTCCGTCGAACTGCTTCGTCCTGACTTCTCCGTTGCCCTCCAGGCCTACACCGACGATCACGGCCGCTATCGCATCTCTTCGATCCTTCCTGGTGTCTACGCCGTCAAAGCCTCCGCCGACCTCTTCCTTCCTACCCTCCGCGAAAACCTCAGAGTTGTTGGCGAGTCGAAGCTGGTCGTCAATCTGACCCTCGATACGCTGTACGAAGCATTCCGCTGGCTTCCCGCCAAGCCGCGGCAGGTCGATGAGCCCAAAGACGACTGGACCTGGACGCTGCGCCTCTCCGCGAATCGTCCGCTGCTGCGCCTGCTCGAGGATGGTCCTCTGGTGGTCGTCAGCAACGGCGACGGAACCACACCGGAGCTGAAGGCCCGCGTCACCGTCCGCGGCGGCGACGGCGGCTTCGGCGAGGGCGGCATCCACAATGATTTCGAGATGGAGCGCTCGCCGGGCGATGCCCGCGCCATGATCTTCCGCGCCGATCTCACCCAGGCTGGCGATGCCGCGCTGAACGCCATGGTCGGCTACGAACAGCAGCTGGCGCAGGGGCACACCTTCCGCACTATCACCGCGATTGAAGACCGGCCCGACATCGGCGGCGGTCCTGGCATCCAGGGACTGCAGGCCATCGAAATGCGGACCGGCGAAACCATGAGCCTTGGTCCCGGCATCCAGGCTGAATTCGGAGACCAGGCCGAAGCGGTTCATCTGGGCAACATGCTGCTCGCGAACCATCCGTTTGCCGCTGTCACAGTTCGCGGTGGCAACACGGCCGTGGCCTACCGCGTCTCGACGGCACCTGGCATTCAGAGCGTTTCCGATCTCGACCGTGAGGCGACCGTTGGACCCAGGCTTGCCGAGCGCCATGGCGCCCTCGCGCTGGAGCAGGGAATCCACCAGGAAGTCGCCGTCGATCACAGCCAGGGCTGGATGCGCGTGAAGGTGACTGCGTGGCGGGAGACCCTCAACCATCCCGTGGTGAGCGGTGGC
>JAICYR010000202.1 GCA_025934135.1 Acidobacteriaceae bacterium
CTCGCCGCCGAGTTCGTCACGCCCGAGGCCATCAACTTCATGGCCCGCTACGGACGCGGCCTCATCTGTCTCGCCCTCACGGAAGAGCGCGCCGATTATCTCCGCCTAGGCCCCATGACCCAGCAGAACTCCTCTCGTTTCGGCACCGCATTTACGGAGACCATCGAGGCCCGCGAAGGCGTCACCACCGGAATCTCCGCCCACGACCGTGCCCATACCATCAAGGTCGCGATTGACGCGCGCTCCACCGCGCACGACCTCGCCCGCCCCGGCCACGTCTTCCCTCTCCGCGCCCGTCGCGGAGGCGTCCTCGTGCGCGCCGGACAAACCGAGGCCTCCGTCGATCTGGCCCGGATGGCTGGCCTCGTCCCCGCCGGAGTCATCTGCGAAATCATGAACGACGACGGAACCATGGCCCGCGTGCCCGACCTCATCCGCTTCTGCGCCGAGCACAGCCTCAAAATGCTCACCGTCGCCGAACTCATCCGCTACCGGCTCCAGAACGAGCGCTACATTTTCCGCGTTGCCGAAAGCCTGCTCCCCACACCCTATGGAGAGTTCCGCGCCATCGCTTATGAAAGCGAGGTCAACGGCGGCGAAAGCCACCTTGCGCTGGTGATGGGAGATGTGGCTTCTGAAGACCAACCGATCCTTGTGCGCGTCCATTCCCACTGCCTCGCCGGAGATGTATTCGCCGCCGCCACCTGCGATTGCCGCCGCCTCGTCCAGCAGTCGCTTCGCCAAATTGCGGAGGCCGGACGTGGCGCGCTCATCTACCTCCACAACACCAGCCGCGGATTCGACATCGACCGCGCCGTCGATCCGCACCGAATCGTCTTCCACCGCGAATCCAGCCTCTCCGCGGAAAAGCGAGAGACCCGCTCCCGCGAAGACGACCGCCAACACCAGCGCATTCTCCGACAGGTCGGACTCGGCGGCCAGATTCTCGCCGACCTCGGCATCCACAAAATCCG
Organism: Acidobacteriaceae bacterium; assembly: GCA_025934135.1. Taxonomy (GTDB): domain Bacteria; phylum Acidobacteriota; class Terriglobia; order Terriglobales; family Acidobacteriaceae; genus Silvibacterium. Next base: position 975 of record JAICYR010000202.1, read on the forward strand.
CCTTCTTTCTAACACTCCTACGCACGTCCCCGCCCTCCAGGGCTTCAACGTGGAGATCGTCGAACAAGTGCCGATCGAAGGCGAACCCGCCAACGCTGAGCGTTGATCCCACAGTTTTTTTCATCAAAGGGGTAGTAAGCATGAGTACACCTGCAACAGAGAAACTCGTTCCGCCATTCACCCGCGAGATTGCCGTGAAGAAAGTGCGCGCCGGAGAGGACGGGTGGAATTCCCGCGATCCGCAAAAAGTCGCGCTGGCCTATACGATTGACAGCCAGTGGCGCAACCGCGCGGAATTCGTCCACGGCCGCGATCAGATCCTTCAGTTCCTGGCCAGAAAATGGGGCAGCGAACTGGATTACCGGCTCATCAAGGAAATGTGGGCCTTTGATCGCGACCGGATCGCCGTTCGCTTCGCTTACGAATGGCATGACGACTCGGGCAACTGGTATCGCTCCTATGGGAACGAGAACTGGGAATTCGATGCCGAGGGCATCATGCACCACCGCCATGCCAGCATCAACGACGTGCCGATCCAAGAGTCGGAGCGGAAATTTCATTGGCCGCTGGGGGTGCGGCCGGCAGGCCACCCCGGGCTTTCTGAACTCGGCCTCTGAAATTAACAATGGTTTAAATTCACCGGGCCAGACCAACTATTTAGCTTGAGTTGACCAGAGAGGAATCTTCGGCTCGTAACATTGATCTTCGTACTCGTGCGAGACGCTCAAGCTGAACCGGCAGGATTGTTCGAGTAGTCTCAAACCGTTTGTAATACCCTTGAATCAAATCCTTTTCTTTTTTCTGAGGCCGCTTGCTACCTGTTCGACCCTTCGTCTATCCCGCAAAGAACTCCCCGCTCACCTGCGGAGAAGTTCCCCTTGACGCGCTTGCGCAAAAATACGGAACGCCGCTCTATGTCTATTCCGCCGACCACATCCTTTACCGCCTCGGCCTCTTCGCCGAAGTCTTCGCCGGGCAGCGCCATCTCGTCTGCTATGCCGTAAAGGCCAACTCCGCGCTTGCTATTCTCAAGTTCCTCGACCGCGCCGGAGCAGGCTTCGACATCGTATCCGGAGGCGAGCTTGAGCGCGTACTCGCCGTTGATAAATCCGCCGCTGCTCGCGTCGTTTTTTCCGGAGTAGGCAAGACCGCGCCTGAAATCGACCTCGCCCTCCGCTCCGGAATCCTGCTCTTCAATGTGGAAAGCGAAGGCGAACTCGCCCTGCTCTCCGAGCGCGCCGCCAAACTCCGCAAGCCTGCCCGCATCTCACTCCGCGTTAATCCCGACGTCTTTGCCGAGACCCATCCCTACATCTCCACCGGGCTGCGCGAACACAAGTTCGGAATCGACATCCTGCGCGCCCGCGCCGTCTACCGCGCCGTCGCCCGCAATCGCTGGATCGAGCCTGCCGGAGTGAGCGTCCACATCGGCTCGCAGATTCGCACCGCCGAACCCTTCGGAGCCGCCGCCACTCGCGCCGCAGCGCTCATCCGCCAGCTTCGCAAAGATGGCCTGCCCATCAAGTTCCTCGATGCCGGCGGCGGACTCGGCATCGAGTACCATCTCGACCTACCCTTTCACCCAGAAGAAAAAATTCGTCAGTACGCCTCCGCACTTCGCCAGGCCATCAGCGGCTTGCCCGACCTTCAGCTTCTCCTTGAGCCCGGACGCTTCCTCGTCGCCCAGGCCGGAGCGCTCCTCGCCCGCGTACTCTACCTCAAGAAAAACGGCGCCAAGAACTTCGTCATCCTCGACGCCGCCATGAACGACCTTATCCGCCCCTCGCTCTATCAGGCCCATCACGAAATCATCCCGGTCGCACCGCGCAAATCCCCGCGCAAGCTCACCGCCGACATCGTCGGGCCCGTTTGCGAAACCGGAGATTTCTTCGCCCGCGACCGCGAACTTCCCGCCGTCCGGCCCGGCGACCTCGTCGCCATTCTCGATGCCGGAGCCTACGGCCAGTCACTCGCCTCCAACTACAACTCCCGCCCCCGCCCCGCCGAGGTGCTCGTCCAAGGCAAACGCGCCCGCCTCATCCGCCGCCGCGAAACCACAAAGGACCTGCTCGCCACCGAAATGGCGTAATGACTCTTCCTCCCGACCAACGGGAGGGCCGAACAGCAGCTTTGGAATGGCGCCGAAGGCGCGTTTGCCTGGACGGCCAGTCCTGCTATTGTTGAAAGCGATATGACACGCACAGTCCGGCTCGTTTTTTTCCTGCTCATCTCCCTGCCGCTCGCCGCCTACGCCTCCAATCCGCTTGTCATCAAGACGAACAAAGGCAAGGTGCGCGGGACCCTCACCGCCGACGGCCAGGTCCGCGCTTTCGAGGGAATACCCTACGCCGAGCCGCCCATCGGAGACCTGCGCTGGCAGCCGCCGCAGCCCGCGGAGAAATGGAAGGGCGTGCTCGACGCCACCCATTTCGGCCACCGCTGTATGCAGGCCGATATCTATAAAGACATGGTCTTCCGCGACGCCGGCCCCAGTGAAGCTTGCCTCAACCTCAACGTCTGGACTCCCGCCAACGCCAAGAAGGGCAGCCTCCCCGTCATGGTCTGGATTTACGGCGGAGGCTATCACGCCGGAGGCACATCCGAGCCTCGCCAGGACGGCCAGTTTCTCGCCCATCGCAACGTCGTCGTCGTCTCCATGAATTACCGCCTAGGCATCTTTGGATTCTTCGTCAGCCCCGAGCTCACCGCCAAATCGGCTCATCACGCTTCCGGCAACTACGGCCTTATGGACCAGAACGCCGCCATCGAGTGGGTCCAGAAAAATATCAAGAACTTCGGAGGCGATCCGCATAACATCACCATCTTTGGAGAGTCCGCAGGGTCCATGTCCGTCAGCACTCTCATGGCTTCTCCGCTCTCACGCGACCGCTTCCAACACGCCATTGGCGAAAGTGGCGGGCAATTCTTCGCCGGTCGGTTTGACGCCCAGCCGCTCGAACTGCGCGAGCAGCAAGACACAAAGTTTGCCCAAGCCGCGTTCGGAACCTCCAGCCTCGCCGACCTGCGGAAAATCCCTGCCAGCCAGCTTCTACAGGAATCGATGAAGGAAATTCCCGGCATCCAGGCTCATTTTGGCCCTGACGTCGATGGCTGGTTTCTGCCGAAATCCGTGCCCGAAATTTACGCCGCCGGAGACCAGGCCCACGTTCCATTGCTTGCCGGATGGAACGCCGACGAGATGCGCTCCGCCGTTATCTTCGCCAACCCTCAGCCCACGGCGGAAAGCTTCAAGGCGAAGGCCGATGAGGACTTCGGCCCTGACGCCGCCGAGTTCCTCAAGCTCTACCCGGCCAACACCGATGCCGAAGCCGTTCGCTCCGCCGGAGACCTGGCCAGCGACCGCTTCATCGTCTTCTCCACCTGGCGCTGGCTTGAAGCGCAGGTCGCGACCGGAAACGCTCCCGTCTATCGCTACCGCTTCGATCTTGGTGGCCCCGGAGACAAGTATCACCCGGCTGAAATTGGTGCATTTCATTCCGACGACATCGAGTATGTCTTCGGGACCCTCGACTCGCGCCCCGACGCGCACTGGCGTCCCGAGGACCGCACGCTTTCCGACGAAATCCAGCAATACTGGACCAACTTCGCTCGCACCGGCAATCCAAACGGAGACAGCCTTCCCAACTGGCCCACGTACAACGCCAAAGACAACTGGATGGTCATGCACCTCAACGCCACATCGGAATCAAAACCCGACGCCCAGCGCGCGCGCTATCTGTTCCTCGATAAGCAATGGGGAAAGCCAGCTGAATAGAGTTCAGCTATATCTTGGTTACTGAAAGCCGCTGATCGCTACTGAGCCCTGAGCCCTGCTTTGAACTCCGTCCATGGTCCCGCGATCATATCCTTCAGAATCGGCTTCATCCACGCATACTCCGGATGTGCCGCCAGAAACGGCTTCGCATAAAAGTTCTCTCCGCAGGGATGTCCGGCCCGCGCGACGAAGCTCATCCGCGCGGCCATGTCGCCGTCCGTGGCCTTGCCCTGCGCCGCGCCGCCCGGATAATACGGCTTCCAGCCCCAGATCGATATTCCGTCTTTGGATTTGTCCACATGGCCGCACAGCGACCGCTGGTCCGCCTTCTTCTCGTGCA
>JAICYR010000225.1 GCA_025934135.1 Acidobacteriaceae bacterium
AGCTCTCATGACCGCTCATCCGGAGCTTCACCGCGCTCCAATTGGTTACGGAAAGAATGGGCCCCTTACCTTTGTCGCCGAAATCGACGCAGAAGATGGCTGGCCCTTGGCGATGGCGAAGTGGATGATCGAAAACGGGTCGGACGTGCACCAAGGCGGAGACGGGCCACTCATGCGGGCCGCGCTCAGTAGCAGGCGCATTCCTATGATGGAACTCCTGGTAGCAAACGGTGTGGACGTAGACGCCGAATGGAATGGCGAATATCCCGTCATCTTTGCGGCATGCGAAGTCGTTGATCCCAAGCCGCTGAAGTGGTTGCTCGATCACGGCGCGAACCCTAACTGTGAGAGGCCGGGCCGCACACATCAAGGCACAGCTCTTGACTATGTAATCGGGTCCTATGTGCGCTCCTCCGAACTGAGCGCTTGCATTGACGTTTTGATGGCCGCAGGGGGTACAACCAGATATTCTAACGGCCCGGTTCTTGACGTGCTAGCAGGCCGATTGCCTAGCTTGTTGGAGAAATTGAATGGCGATCCGGGGCTGACCGCCAGAAAGTTCCCCGATCTCGATTTCGGAACGACGGGTGGGCGGATGTTGACACTCCGAGGGGCGACGTTGCTGCATGTGGCGGCCGAGTATCAGAAACAAGATATCGCGGAGGCGCTCTTGCAACGGGGCGCTGATGTCAACACTCGCGCGGAGGTGGATGTTGCCGGCGTGGGCGGGCAGACCGCAATCTTTCATGCTGTGACTCAAAATCAAGACCGCGGTTTACCTGTGGTGCAGCTGCTCATTAAACACGGGGCGGATCTTTCGGTTCGCGTGAGGATTCCGGGACATTATGAACGTCAGGGAGAAGTAGTCGAATGCACGCCGTTGGGATATGCGCTGAAATTCGAAGACCAACCAACTCATGCTGACAAGCGAGCGACGGTGGCTTTCTTGCGTGCCATCCAGGCGGAATGACGTTGATCGAATGCCAAGGTTCTCCTTAACCGCGTTGTGGGAACCATACCGAAACTTCTCACAACCCGACTTCGCGGAGGGCGTAGCAGAGCAGCGACCGTTCTCCGAGTGGCCGACAATTCGGACAAAGGGCGGTGGCAGCCGGATAGGTACTGGGAAGTCGGCCAGTGTCCGGTAATCCGGCACTCTGGCGCGCAGAACCGGACAGAAAGTTTGATCAGGCCGAGCCAGACGGTGCTGAGAAAGCCGCAATAAGCGTCAATATCGGAACCTTTTGAATTGGTGCGGCAGAGGGTCTTACTTCCGGAGAGCCGCCTGCCAGTTCGACACCACCGTCAGCTTTTCTCCGGAATCCTGAATCTTCGGTCGCAGCATCAACAGGAAGCGCTGGCCGTCCGGCGTGACGTCGAATTCATGCAAGGAAGTGGTGGCAAAGTCCGCGGAGAACAGAGCCCGCGGCGTATCCGCATGGACGCCTTCCGGTCCGGCTTGAATCGCCGCCGCCATCATTTTTCCGTCCAGCGACTCGAAGTAAAGCTCCTTACCATCGCTCTTCCATTTGACGTCGTAGCCGCCGCCGGAAGAGACCTGCCAGCGCCCCTTGGGTCCATTCACTCCCGGCGCCGGGAAGGCTTGAATGTAAATCTCATTGCGACCCGAATCATTGGATGCATATGCCACCCAGCGTCCATCCGGCGACACCGCGCCCGTGCTTTCCAAGAACGGGGTAACGACCACGGGAAACGCCTTCCTGTCGCCATCGAGCGGAACAGCCATCAGATCTCGATCTGTCGTGGGGTTCTGCTCACGAAACAGAAGATACTTTCCGTCTTTGGTCCAGTCGATGAGAATCTTGGCGTTCGGACCCTCGGTCACGCGCTGCTCTTGGCCTGAACCGGAAGCGTCCTTCACGTAAAGTTGATACACGCCGCCCTCGCGATCCGAGCTGAACGCCACCTGCTTGCCATCCGGTGACCAACGGGGTGCCACGTCACGCGCGGGATCGAAGGTGAGTCGCGTCATGATGCCGCGGGTAAGCTCCCGGATCCAGATGTCCCGGTTGGCGCGCCCTCCGGCCGCTGTCGTTTCGACGCGCTCGAAAGCAATACGTTCGGCACCCGGCGCAATTGACACACCAAACACCGTGTCATCCGGAGCGGCCTCCGCTTGCTTTCCATCTCGTGAGACCCAAACGATGGGACGCCCGGCGGTCTGTGGGTTGGAGAAGTAGATCAGCAGTCCTGCGTCGGAGGCCCAGAAGGCCCCGCGCATGGGATTACCTGGATTGAGCCCGATTTCCTCGGCCACGGAAACGGGATCGCCTTCCACCTTCAACGAACTCGCGTCGAAGTGCTGCGCTACCAGCGTTTGATCCTGAAGCCACAGCAGGTAACCCGGAAACGCTCCGCGTGGCGGAACATACACGCCCTTAGCCGAGGTCCGCACAATTAACTGCCGCTGTGACGGGTTCTTCAAGGAACTTGCGTACACCCCGCGAACGTTCAGATCAGCGCTCTCGACGTAGTAGAGGAAGCGGTCGCCATCGGGCAGAAACTGCGGATACCCGTGCCCGGTTTCCTTCTTCGCGGGATCGACTTTTGTAAGCAGTGCGGCCCCGCCACCGGACGCGGAGACTCGATGTAAACCATCGTGGCCGCCAAAAAGAATAACTCCCTCGCGATTCCAGGTTCCGGTCTGTGTAACCGGAGAATTCGTCGCGTCGCACAAGGTAAGCGCGGCGCCTCCCGTGATCTCGATACGCTTCAGCTCGCCGTTAGCCTCAAAAGCAATGGACTTGCTGTCCGGCGACCAGGTGGGCATATTGCCTCCCTCGGTTCCGGGCAAGGCCCGCGCCGTCAGGGAATCCAGAGGCCGGAGCCACAGCATGTTCGTGCTCCCCTGCATCGGGCGCGCGGTCACGATCACGTACCGGCCGTCGGGCGATGGCGCGTAGCCACCATACCGGTTCGCGAACTGCGCATCCCCTGGCGCCTCAAGCGAGAACTGAACCGCCTGCACCGGCGGCGGAGCCTCACGCAAATGGATCGCTCCCAGCGCCGCCAACCCCAGCACGGCCACCGCCGCGACCGCCCACGGCCACTTCGTGGGTTTCGCCTCGCGATGCGCCGTCTGCAATTCGAGCAGTAGCGCCACACCGCTGATGTCACGCAGCCGCTTTTTCGGATCTTTTTCGAGGCACCGTTCGAGCAGACGGCGAACTTCGCTGGGCACGGTGCTCAAATCCGGTTTGTCCCGCACCACCGACGCGAGCGTCTCCGTCAGATCCTCGCCCTGGAACGGCCGCTTGCCCGCGATCATCTCATATAGGACCACGCCGAACGCCCAAATATCCGCGCGACGATCGGTCGCCAGCCCGCGCGCCTGCTCCGGAGCCATGTACGCCGCGGTCCCCAGAATCACGCCCGCCTGCGTCGCCGCCATGCTCAGCGTCGGAGAATTCTCGCTCGGCGGACCGCTCGCCGCCACGGGCCCCATCACCTTCGCGAGCCCGAAATCCAGCACCTTCACGCGGCCATCCGGCGTGATCTGATGTTGGCAGGCTTCAGGTCGCTATGTACGATGCCTTTGTCGTGCGCGTCTTCCAGCGCCGCCGCGATCTGCCGCGCGTAATCGAGCGCCGTCGCGAGCGGCATCGGCCCGTGCGGAGCCTCGCCCTCCACGAACTCCATGACGAGGTAATTTGGGCCCACGTCGTACAGCGTGCACGTGTTGGGATGATTCAGAGCCGCGATCGCTCGAGCCTCGCGCTCGAATCGCTCCGTGAAAGTTTCCGAGGAAACCTTCACTGCGACATCGCGCCCGATGCGAGTATCACGGGCACGGTACACCTCGCCCATGCCGCCCTTGCCAATGAGCGCAAGAATCTCATAAGGGCCGAGTTTTGCGCCCGCGGACAGTGGCATAGTCTGATTTAGTCCAGTCTACTCGATCGGCAAAGGAGTTAGTGCCTGGGAGAACGCCCACGCGTCAGCCCGTCGAATCCAAGTAGACCAACGAGCCCGTGGCTGGCTTTGAAGACTGGTCCCGTGGCGCTTACGCTCTGATCGACGGTGGCGCCGGTTTGCCACAATCATGACCGGAAGCGGCTGCGCAAAAGGGTGTAGCGTGGGCCTGCCGGTGGCCGTGGTTAGCGAACCTGCGTCTGAACAGAAACGCCGGAACTTGGAAAGCGGCTTTGAAGGATCGATAAGTCGGCTTGTGACCGCTGGCTATGCTCCGGTCGGATGACGCGCCACTCGTACAAAGCTCAGATTGGGTGAGATTTCAGTGTCGGGAAACTTGCATCGAAGGATTGTGAGTGAGACTCTAATGATCTCCGTTCGATCTTCGTTAAGAAGCGTTTGAGAGACCAGATTGAAAACTGCGTGGAACTTCATCGCCAGAACGAAGCGCAAAAACAGCATAGTCTTTATTTTCAATTGAGCAC
>JAICYR010000252.1 GCA_025934135.1 Acidobacteriaceae bacterium
ATCCTGAGCGGAGCCGGAGCGAGGAACGAGCGATGGCGAAGTCGAAGGATCCTGCAGATGTTTCCTCCGCCATGCTGCTTCAGGGAATTTCAACGATGATGCTGACGGTTTATCTACTCAGCGCCGTCAGGCGCGAATGAAAATAGCCCGGTACGCCGCAACGAGGCTGGCGTTAGCGAGCCGAGTTGCAAGTGCCGGGTGAACGTGAGAAGAACGACAGAGTCCCGGCAGGGACGACTGAAAAAACAAATCATTCGCCCCTGCCGGGGCTTGATCTTTGTGTGAACCACCTACCCGGCACTTGCCTCGGCGGCACGCGTTGCTTGCCGCCGATGCTGCATACCGGGCTATTCTCATTCGCCGCTGTCGCGGCTCTTCCCCAAGTCACCATTATCGGCGTCAACTTAGTCGAATTCCCAATTCCTCCGTTTCCTCTGCGTTCAAAGAGTTGTTGGGTTTGCTTCCGTTCGGATCAGTGTCATCCGTGCCAAGCAGGTGGTAAGCCGTTTTCAGGAGTCCTCATGCATCTTTTCGCACAGCTTTCCAAAATCGATCTCGCCCGCCATGAAGTCTGGGGCATTGCCACCGCTGAAGTCGTGGACAAAGAAGGCGAGATCTTTGACTACCAATCCTCCAAACCTTATTTCCAGTCCTGGTCGGACGAGATCGCCAAAGCCACCGACGGCAAATCGCTGGGCAACGTGCGCGAAATGCACGCGCCCAGCGCCGTGGGCAAACTGGTGGCGCTTGAATTTGACGACGACCGCAAGCAGGTCCGCGTGGGCGCAAAAATCGTTGACCACCTCGCCTGGCAGAAATGCACGCTCGGCGTTTACACGGGATTCTCCATCGGAGGCGCTTACGTCAGGAGCTGGCGCGACGGCGACTTTACCCGCTTCACCGCCCGCCCGGTCGAGATCAGCGTGGTCGATAATCCGTGCGTTCCCGGCGCCCACTTCACCGCCATCAAGTCTGACGGCACTGCCGAAGTCCGCAAATTCCGTACGGCCGCGTCCACTTCGTCCAGCTCGTCCACCGCATCCACAAATTCACCAACTCAAACCGGAGATCAACCTCACATGCCCGACAACGAACTTGCCATCCAACTCGAAAAATCCCATACCGCTTCCGCCTCTGCGCTGGCCAAAGTCACCGAACTCGAAAAAGCGGTGGCTTCGCTCCGCGCAGAGATGGAGACCAACAACCAGGAACTCCAGAAGTCCCTCACCAACCTTCTCGCGCTGATTGAAAAGATCGTCAACCCGCAACCCGGCGCCGGTTCCGCCATGAAAGTCGCCCGCACCGCTCTGCCCGCCATCACCATTCGCAAAGAGGATGACTCGCCCGCTGCCGCCCAGCCCGGCGTTCCGCCCAGCGTCCACGAACTGCTGAAACACGCTCTGCAAAATCCCCAGCGCGCCGCGAATTACCTGAGATAGGAGATTGCCAAAATCGCAAAACAGACTCATCCGCGGATGGATTCCCTGAATCAGCATCGAACAGGTACGATCTGCGGGATCCTTCGTCTCCGTGCTCACTCGTTCCTCGCTCGCACTCCGCTTGATTGTATGACGACAACGGCCTCCAGAGGGTCTCGAGTAAACTCGATTTGCTTATGACCGAAGAGCTCGAGACGAAGGAGGCCGCATATGAAGTATATCGGTTGTGACTTTCATCCGAGCTTCCAACAGATCGCAATGTTGGATTGTGAAACGGGCGAACTGGTCGAGCGCCGGCTGCTGCATGGCAATGCAGAGGTGAGAGCTTTCTACGAGCCATTGCAGGGGCGGGTGGTAGTGGGCATTGAGGCCAGCGGGAACACTCTGTGGTTTGAGCGGTTGCTGGGGCAGTTGGGGCATGAGCTGTGGATGGGCGATGCGACCAAAATCCGTCGTGAGGACCCGCGGAAACAGAAGCACGATCGGCGGGACGCCAAGACGATGCTGAAGATGATGTTGGAGAAGCGCTTTCCCAAGGTCTGGATTCCTACGATGGAGGAGCGAGACCTGAGACAGTTGCTGATGCATCGCCACCACCTGGTACGGATGCGGACGCGGGTGAAGAACCAGTTGCAGCATATTGCCTTGAACCAGGGCATACAGAAGAAACACAAGCTGTGGACCCGGACGGGAATGGAACAGTTGCGAGGACTGGAACTGGAACCCTGGACGCGGCTGCGGCGGGATATGCTGCTGGAGATGCTGGAAGAACTGGAGCAGAAGATCCAACCTCTGGAGCAGGCGGTGGAGCGCGAGGCTGAAGCCCGGCCGGCAGCGCAACTGCTGGCGTCGCATCCGGGAGTCGGTCCGGTGATTGCCCTGGCCACGGTGTTGACCATGGGAGAGGTGCAGCGGTTCGAGGACTCGCGCTCCTGGGTCAGCTACCTGGGGCTGAATCCGTCGGAGAGATCCAGCGGAGAGAAGCGGCGGCTGGGAGCCATCAGCAAGCAGGGAAGCCCGTTTTTACGATTTCTCCTGGTGCAAGGTGCAGCAATCGCGGCACGAGGAGATAAGGACTTGGCCCGAATGTATACCCGACTGAAGGCCAAGAAGCACCACGGCGTGGCCAAAGTGGCAGTGGCCCGTAAGCTGGCGGTGCGATTGTACTGGATGGCGCGCACGCAGAAGCCCTATCCAGAGGTAGTTCGCATGCAGGGGAGCCAGAGTCATCTTGTGGCCGAAGACATGGCCGATCGCTTGAATAGGCCCCCTGCCTCCCGTCAGTAGTCAGTACGGCGGGAGTTTGCACAAGGAATCATGGTCGCAGTTTTGACCGAATAGATGGTTGGTGGAACTACCGAAAGTGGTTTTAGCAAGATTGCGAGCTCTTGGTCATGAACACAAAAAGCAACAACAAAAGCAAAACCATTCCAGCTAAGGTTGGAAGCTCAGCTAAAAACAAAGGCGCTTCGCTTCCAACCCGGCTCGATTGTGGGGGCGCTGGAAACACCGTCAAGGGTCAAGATGAACGCCAAAACCGGGCGCCCTTGACTGCGTTTCCAGCGCGACGCCCTCGTCCGCCTTTTCTAGATTGACAAAGGCCGTTGTCGTCATAGACAAGATGACAAGATGCGAAGAGCCTCTACTTCCCCCAGGTAACTAGTGGCTTCAGTGAGTTCTGCTGATGCTCTGGTCAAAAGAGCGTCGGAGTACTGGCCTCGGCGAGGGGGACTTCCTGCGCGCACTCGGGATCGTCGTGGGCGACGTTGTTGACCCAAGTGCTTATGGGATAGCGGCGCATCTCGCCCGCATCATAGGGGCGCAGCACGGAGCAGACGCGCTGCGGACTGGTCACAGCCGGATCCAGCCACAGATCGTAATCGGCGGGCCGCAGGATGGCGGGCATGCGGTTGTGAACGCCGGCCACGAGCGAGTTTGGCGGCGTAGTGAGGATGGTGCAGGTTTCAAGATCGGCATCTTCACCCCGGCCCGCGGACACCTCATTTTCCCGGCTGGTGACGCGGGTGGCCGGGTCGCGCCAGCGCTCCCAAAGCCCGGCGAAGGCGAATAGCGAACCATCGGCCAGCCCGAAATTCCA
>JAICYR010000146.1 GCA_025934135.1 Acidobacteriaceae bacterium
CAGCGATGCCGTCTCATGTGAAATGCCTTCCATCAGGTCGCCATCGGAGCAAATCGCGTAGGTGTAGTGGTCCACAATGTTGAACCCCTGACGGTTGTAGACCGCGCTCAGGTGCTTTTCCGCCATGGCCATGCCAACGCCCATTGCGAACCCCTGGCCGAGCGGCCCGGTCGTGACCTCCACGCCATCCGTATCGCCGTATTCGGGATGGCCCGGAGTCCTCGATCCCCACTGCCGGAACTGCTTGAGGTCTTCAATCGTAAGGTCGTATCCGGAGAGGTGCAGCGATCCATAGAGCAGCGCCGAAGCATGACCATTCGACAGCACAAAGCGGTCGCGGTTGGTCCACTTGGAGTGCTTCGGGTTGTGCCGCATGTATTTGTGAAAGAGGAGATAAGCGATGGGAGCATCGCCCAGCGGCGCTCCCGGATGGCCACTATTGGCCTTCTGCACGGCATCCACTGCTAAAAATCGCAGCGCATTGATCGACAACTGGTCCAGTTCACTCATGGCAAGCCTTTCGTTGATTCAACAGGGAGTCGGTATTCCCGTTTGTGGTTTGCTATTCAATGGCCACATCGAAATTGCGGCCTTCCCAGCGATTTTCTTCCGTCCAGAAAAGGGTAAATGAAAGCTGGCCGGTTTGCTTTGGGGCGGTCTGCAAATCCGCGAACGATCCAGCATAGCCCACCGCAGTCGATTCCAGACTAGCTTGGGTCTTCCACCCATCGGCGGTCCACACCACGCGGAAATGCTGCTGTGCGATGATCCGCAGCGTGTAGCCCGCTTCTATCGTCTTGACCGGACGGCGCAGCTTGAATATTTCAATTTTGGAATGTGCATGATCCTGAGCATACCGCCGTTCTACAGGTGGGATGCGGTCGAATACCTCGCCGTCAAAACACGAGCGCAGCAGTTTCAGGTATTCGGCATGGGCCCAGACGAGCGGCATGGCGGAACCGGCGGGTTCGCCGAGCTCCATGCTCTTCACAGCGGGCCTCGCCCAAATCTGCTCGGGCAGCATTCCGCCCTCGGAAGCGAACTTTTCATACGCCGCAATTAAATGCGATACATCCTGCCCGGCGGCAAGTTCGTAATGGGCGCGCTCGCCCAGCAGCAGAGGCCAGGCCCCGCCCTCGCCGTAGCCCTCGAAGGGGCCGCCGTCGGCCCGCTGTCCATAGCCGTCGTGGTTGTAGCGAAGCCAGCATGGGCCCCTGGGGGTCTCGACCTTCAGAACGTAATCCACTACCTTCAGTGAATCGACAATCAGCGGATCGTCCGCGCGCCGAACGCCGTAGCGCACCAGTTCCAGAAAGCCCGCGTCGATGATCTCGCGTGCTTCGTATTCTGTGCGCTCGCCCGGAGCTCGATTATTGATATGTATGGTCTCGCGTCCGCAGCCTTCATGGGCGTAGGGGTCGCCGCACTCCGGCGGGCGAATCCGCATATAATGCCGCTTGATTTCGGGATGGAGCACGCCGTTGTTCGCTACCGTCCAGTCCTCAAGATGGCCCTCAATCCAGTCGGCCAACTCTTCCAGGAAACCTGCGAGTTCCGGAGACTCATGCGCGCGCGCCATCTCGGCGGCGCAGATCAGCGCGGAGATGACGGCGGCCAGCGTCGAGGGCGAGTAGCCCGCGTTCTCCTCCCAGCGTTCCTGCTCTGTGACGGGAGCGTTCCGCACCAGAAAGCCCGCCGCGCGCTCGACAAATGAAAAGGCCTTGAAATCGGCCAGCCCGTTCATCTTCCAGAGCCGCCATGCCAGGATGATCGGAAAGGCCACTTCATCCAGTTGCGTGCCCGTCCAGTACGGAGTGCCGTTCACCCAGAAGTTCTGTGAAAAGCCGCCGTCCGGCTTCTGCGTACAGGCGAGATAGACGAGAGCGCGCCGGGCAGTGTCCACGCGACCACAGGCCAGCAGCGCGGTCGCGCTCTGCACCATGTCGCGGGTCCAGACAAGGTGATAGCCGCCAAGGTCATCGTCACTTTTGGCATGGCCCCACGGAATCGACGCCGAGGCAATGAACGCGCCGGCGAAAGTCTTGTCCTCATGCGCCAGTACGATGTTGTGGCTGATCTGCAGCAGGCGTCCGCCATCCTGCGACCGCGCGGCCAACTCATAAGGACTGGCCGACCGGTGCCATTGCTCAATGAACCGCGAAAGGTGCTTCTTAAACGGCATGGCGAGCGCGCCCATGGTCGCTGACAGCGCCGCATGGTGCCCCAGACCGAAGCCAAGCGCCACCGTGAACTCGCGCCTGCCCGGCGGAATTTCTCCAAGGACTGCGACGTTGCCGTTCAGCGCGGAGCCAAACTGCCAGTCCATGGTGAAGTTGTCCTTCAGGTCCTGCCACCCGTCGCTCGATCCCACATAACCGCAACTGGCGCGGCTGAATCCACAGTCGGCGGCCATGGCAAGCGAGCTGCCGTCTTTCCATGCAAGCAGCACCCGCTTTCCCGCGACTTCGACCACGCGGGCGTTGTTCCCCGCCCCGCCGCCGTCCACATGTGGAGACATGAGCGCGTAGATCTTCAGCCGGGGCAGGATGTCCAGCTTCCCTTCCAGCCGCGTGTGGATCAGCACGACCGGGTAATGCGGATCGTTGATGATTTCCTTGGTCAGCGTGTAGCGGCCTTCGCGGTCGCGGTTGATGATACGAACGCCCAGCGCATCGGAGTCGATGTAGGCGAACTCGTGCTCCAGATCGCGCTTCTCCTCGTGGAAGAAAGTCTCCCCATCGGTGATGAGGAACTCCATGTCGCGGGTCTGCGGCCGGTCGATGGTGGGGAAATAAATCTCGTTGAGTATGCCGTGCGAGACGGTGAACCACGCTCGACTGGAGGCGGCATATGCCGTGCCGACTGCGTCCTTCTCGCTTGAAGTCCAGCGAGGCTGATGTCCGGGCGCGCCAAAAGCCACGCCGGCTTGTTCGAGCCAGAGATACTGAGCCGCGCTGGTTCTTGCCATAGAGTCTCCTTAGGGCCTATTAACCCTATTAGATTAAGGCGAGCAGCGTTGGGAGCCATAAATTCGGCGAGACGAGCGAAGTTTCCCCGATTGCTTCGCTCCTTGTCGCTAAAACACACCCGGTATTTGTCACTCCTCGCCCCTGCCGGTTTGCCGCTCGCCCGTATCACCACTTCCCTTCGCCGGAACCCCTTTGGACTTATAACACCTGGCGGTTCGCGTCCGGGTCGGGATGGAAATGCACCGCCTGCATCGCTTTCTGAATTTCAGGGTTTTTCATAAAGTATTGCCACACGAATCCAGAGCGAAGATTCTCCGCCATCAGCACGCTGATTCCCTGGTCGATGCCTAAAATGTCCTGCGCATACCATTTCGACTTTGGATTGAAGGCGTCCACAAACCCGTAGCGCGTGTAGACCTTCTGGCCGAAATCCTTTTTCATGCTCAGCAGCACGTGCGAGCACTCCGGAGGCAGAAACGGCAGCGACCCGGCCGTGGCGCAGGGGACGAGCGTCCCATCGAGAGGCCCTATTGATGGCGGGCCGCCCCACACGCGATATCCTTCGCGGGAATCCGATGCCGTAATACCCCACAAATCCTGATTGATCCACTCGAATTTCCGCCCCAGCACCAGGCACCACAACTGGTGGCAGCGCGTCGCCGCGATGGAATTGGTGAAGTAGTTCGCATGAAGATCGCGCTTGTCGCGGTAGTCGCACCAGGCATGAGCATACTGGTGAATAAACAGCGGCGCGACCCCGCTGATGTACTGAATTCCGCTATAGTCGACGACCGGCCTCTCCAAATCGTCCCATGTGGATACGGGAATCGGATGGGTGGGCGAGCCAATCGCCATTAGGTACATGGTCATCAGCTCGGAATAAATGTCCCAGCGGTGCTTCAGAAAACCCTGGTCGGGCAGCCAGCCCATCGCAAGCGCGGTGCCGCCGTTGAGCATCCATTGCCAGTCAATGCGGCGATAGAAAGTGGTCGCCAGGGCCTCAATGCGCGAATTTCCGGAGAAGAACTGCCGGCATGTCAGCACGCCGCACAGCAGCAGTGAGGTATCAATCGACGATAGCTCGCTGCCGAAGACCCGCCCGCCGCTGTCAATGTCGATGAAGTGATAAAGAAATCCGTGCTCGTGCGGGCACTGCTCCAGCAGGAAGGCCAGCGTCTGCTCCACCCGCTGCTCGCACAGCGCGGCAAGCAGGTAGTTCCGTTTGGCCGCGATACAAAGCGCCGTCAGTCCGAATCCGGTCGCGGCGATGCTGGAAACACGGCTCAGCGAGCGCCCCACGGCGGGAGCGCGGTCCCGCACCAGGCCGCTCTTCACGCCCACTTCATTGTAGAAATAGTCGCAGCCGCGCCCTTCCAGATCATCCAGCAGGGTATCGGCATCCTTGGATATCTGTGTGAGCGGGCGGTTGATAAAGACGCCCGGGCCTTGCTTGTACTTCTGCGCGGCCTCGGCTTCGGTCTTGGGCTGCTGGCCGGACTTGACCGGAGGCGCCTTTTCCTCATTCTGGAGGCTTTCCGCGAGCGAGATCGCCGGAGCGCCCAACGCGAGTGCGCCCGAAGCAGCCGCCGTCCTGAGCAGTTGCCTGCGAGTTATCTTGGTTTGGTTCAAAACAGGGTCAATATTTCAACGGACGCCGGTCCAGTTCGCGATATGGATCGCCGGTCTTTCCAGTCTAAAGATCGCTGGGTTTCGTTTCAGTCTAATGGAACGAAACTGGATTTGCGATATCCTCACCTAAATTGACAAGACATGATAGACGGCTTCGGTGGCCGCATTGAGCAGATTTCAAATGCAGGACCGGGACTGTCGGCAAGGCCGGGAGAACTCCATGAAGAAAACAGGTTTTTGGTTGGCGTGCGTATCGATTCTCATTTTGTGTCCATTGTCACGGGCTGCGGAAACAACGGTTTCCAGCCACGGATGGACAATTACCGTCGATCCCGATCGCGCCGAGTTGACCCTTTCCCAGCAAGCGCTTGGGCGGGTACTTCAGAATCTTTCTCTGGAATTTTCATCTGGCGGCACTGTGCTGCGCTCGCACCAGTGGACCGCTCAGGCGCTCAATGACCACACGCTTTCGATTCACACGCAAAGCCCGAACGCGACATGGGTCTTCACGCTCTCGACAGACGTCGTGCGCATTTCGACGACTTCGGCCGAAGCCCTCATTGAGGCACAAGCTCCAGCATCGCCCCAACGAATGGTTGCTCGCTTGCTGGATCCGGAAGGCACGCCGGTGGACTGGGTTGGCACCGGAGAAGTCGCTGGGGGGTACGGCGGAAGCTACACTCACAATCGATCCTACTTGCCTCGCCGTAACCCCGAAGTCGCCTACTTTGCGCTTGGCCAAACCTCAGCCTCTGGTCTGCACGCGCTGTTTGATCGCCCCACGGACATTGCGATTCAGTTTGCTCAGCGCGCTTCCTTCGTCCGCAATGCGCATGACCAGAACCTGCTGGATGCCCGCATTCCCGTTCCAGGAAACACGGCGATTAAGATTATCCCCGACTATTTCACCAAAACCCTAGGCGTACCATTCTATGTTCCATTCGATGACAGCCACTTTCCGACCGCGCCCATGGTCTGGTCAAGTTGGACGAGTTACTACGAAGGCGTGAAGGAAAGTGACATCACCCTGAACGCGGACTGGATTGCGAAGCACCTGCGCCCTTACGGATTCGAGTTCGTGCAGCTGGACGACGGGTACGACCGTGGGCCCCATGGAGAGCACTACTGGATTTCTCGCTGGGATAAAAAGAAGTTTCCTCATGGCCCGAAATGGCTGGCGGACTACATACGGTCGAAGGGATTGCGGGCGGGGATCTGGCTGGTGCCGAATTCGCAAGCGGCGTTCGTTACCGAGCACCCCGACTGGTACGTCTACTACAAGAATGGAAAGATGGTCGAAGACTACAGTACGCCGGCGTTGGACTCGACCAACCCCGGTGTACTGAAGTTATTGGACCACGAGTTCACTACGATCAAGGACTGGGGCTATGACTACTACAAGCTGGACGGCGAGTTTGCCATTCCGAAATACGTTCCGCATGTTGATTTGAGCCGCCTCTACAATGCTACGATTGACCCGGTCGTCGCCTATCGCAACCGGATGAAGGTGATCCACAACGCCATTGGGCAGGACAGTTTTATTGAGGAGTGCGTTGCTGGAACTCCGCTGAATGCCACCGGCTACGCAGACTCATTTTTCAACGGGGATGATCTCTACGACAATTGGCAAGGTATGTATTCCCTCTTCAGCTCCATCAATGCCAATACCTTTTTCAACCACATTATTGGCTATAACATGCCAGGCGAAGGAATGGCGCTCGAACCTCACATGAGTTTTGAAGAATGCGCGAAGAAAAGAAATCCAATTGTATTGGAGACCATGAAATCGCGAGAACTTCCGCTAACTGGCTGTGGCACAACTCTTGCGGAGGCCCGCACCGTAGTCAGCTATGTCGCACTCACAGGCGTGGAATATTCCATGGGTAGCATCATGCCCGAGCTGCCGGAGCAGCGGATTAACCTTCTTCACAAGACGTTGCCTACGATGCCCATCTTTCCGATTGATCTGTTCAGCCGTGGGACTCAGACGAGTTGGGACAAGTTTAAGCACACCACCCCTGATACCTTCATTCATGATTATCCTGAAATCCTTGACCTAAAAGTGAATACGGCGGCTGGAGTTTATGATGTTGTCGCCATGACCAATTGGCGCAGTTGGAATGACAAACGGAAATTGTTGTTTCGCGATGAATTGGGATTGGATAAGAACGCAAAATATGTTGCCTTCGATTTCTGGAACGAAAAACTGTACGGCGTGTTTCAGGGGAATCTAACTGCCGATCTTTCTCCCCACGACACTCGGGTTTTCGCTCTCCATCCGCTTACGGGACATCCGCAGCTTGTGGGAATTTCGCGGCACATTACCGGCGCTTACTCTGTGTTGAACTTGCATTGGGATGCTTCCGTGAATACGTTGGCGGGCAATTCGAAGGGAATTGCGGGCAAACCCTACACTTTGTACATCTATATGCCAAGCAACTACAGAGTTTCCGGCACGACTGCTCAAGTTGACGATCACTCAATCAGTGCAACGCGCGTGGAGCAGGGCAGACTGCTGGCGGTGACTTTTAACGGGCAAGAGAAGCCGGTGCAGTGGAAGGTGACCTTCAGCCAGCGGTAGCACAAACGTGGAACGCTCTGATCTGCCACGGCAAAACCAGGATTCCGGCTCGCCCTACTCACCTACTTAAAGAAGCGGTGTAATCCGTGCGGGGTTTTTCAACGGACGCCAGACCCAGTGTGCGATATAAATCGCCGGTCTTTCCAGTCTAAAGATCGCTGGGTTTCGTTTCAGTCTAATGGAAAAGCGGGCGGTTTTCACGCTTTCGGCTCCCCGGCCGCCCCGCCTCGGCCCGCGCAATCCTTTATCATCAGAAATGAAGACACTTTTGAGTCCCGCAACAGGGACCCGCGCACCGTGAAATTCAGCAGTAGCAACCAAAAAGGAGAACCACCTTGGCCTACGAACTTTCGCCTCTTCCTTATGACTACGCCGCGCTTGAACCCCACATCGACGCCGAAACCATGAAGCTGCACCACGATAAACACCACCAGGCCTACGTCAACAACCTGAACGGCGCGGTTGAAAAGCATCCCGACCTCGGCAAGCACACCGCCGAAGACCTCCTGCGGAACTTGAACAGCGTTCCCGAAGACGTCCGCACGACCGTCCGCAACAACGGCGGCGGCCACGTAAACCACACAATGTTCTGGAAGATCATGAAGCCGGGCGGCGGCGGCGAGCCCACAGGCAAGATCGCCGACCAGATCAAGAAGGACTTCGGCGACTTCGCGGCCTTTAAAAAGCAGTTCAATGAGTCGACCGCCAAGCAATTCGGCTCCGGCTGGGGATGGTTGATCTGGGACGGCGGCAAGCTGGCCATCACCACCACTCCCAATCAGGACAATCCTTTGCTGCACGGCAAGTACCCCATTTTAGGCAACGATGTATGGGAGCACGCCTACTATCTGAAGTACCAGAACAAGCGCGCCGACTACCTCGCCGCGTGGTGGAACACAGTGAACTGGGACGAGGTGAACAAGCGCTTCGATCAGGCCCAGAAGTAGCTTGCTAAGTAATTGAAAAGGCGGCTGATAAAGCCGCCTTTTCGCCTGTTCAGGCGGCCTTTAGCATGTTACAATTGAATTAGATTTCGGGCCGAAACCCATTCGCTTTCAAGCTGTTATTTGAGGGCGCCCCTTCCGCTCCGTGAGCGCATTCAGGGTTTCCGCTCATTGGAGTTTCATGCCTCAGACTGAACTGGAATCCACCACGACCCTCCCGCTTCCCGAAGCTGTTCCCTCCTCCAACGGCAAGGCGAACGGTACCTACACGAGCGACAACATCAAGGTACTGGAAGGGCTTGAGGCAGTTCGACTTCGCCCCGCCATGTACATTGGCTCGACCGGCGAAATGGGTCTGCACCACCTCGTTTATGAGGTCGTGGACAACTCCGTAGACGAGGCCCTCGCTGGATACGCCAAGAAGATCGAAGTCATCATCCATATTGATGACTCCATCACCGTGATCGACGACGGCCGTGGCATCCCCGTTGATGACATGACGCTGGACAACGGCGAGCGCCTTCCCGCAGTGCAGGTCGTGCTTACCAAGCTCCATGCCGGAGGCAAATTCGATGCCTCCACCTACAAAGTTTCCGGCGGACTCCACGGCGTCGGCGTCTCCTGCGTGAACGCCCTGAGCGAAGCCTTTGACGTGGAAATCTGGCGCGACAGCACCTTCGAGCAGGATTATGCGCGCGGTATTCCCACATCGAAGCTGCGCAAGACCGGGACCACGAAGCGCCGGGGCACCAAGATCCACTTCCTGCCCGACAAGAGCATCTTCACCGTCACCGAGTACAACTTTGACACGCTG